>DASZKQ010000314.1:0-16343 GCA_035552835.1 Mycobacterium sp.
GAGCGGCCGCATAGTCGGCGATCAACTGCAGGCAATGCCGACGTGACGTCGAAGCCCGCAAGTCGAGCCCGGTCAGCGATAGACCGGTGGCGGTGAGATGGATGTGGCTATCGACGAAGCCCGGCGCGACGAAGCCGCCGTCGAGATCAACCACCTCCGCATCGGGAAACTGGCCGCGGCCAACGTCGTCGCTACCCAGCCATGCCACCACTCCGTCGCGGACCGCCATCGCGGTCGCATCCGGATGGGTCGGGCTGTGCACCCGGCCGTTGACCATCAGCGTGGTCGGGGCGTTAGTCACGCTGTATAGCGTCTACTTGGGCTCGCCCGGCAAGGCCGGCGGGTCGACCACTGCGACGTCATCGACGTCAACGACGTCGACTACCTCGCCGTCGATGTAATCCGGCCGGGGTTGGTATCCCGACGCGTATCGGTCCGCGCCGACGGTGGTGACGGTGATCAGCGGCGCACGCCGGCCGATGCCGCGAACGGCCATCGCGGTCAGCACCGGCCGGGCGGCGGCCCGGGTCGGCGGTAACAGCAGCAATAGCCCCGCGGCGGTGGTGACCAAGCCTGGGACCACCACCAGCACCGTGCCGAGCGCGACCAGCGCGCCGTCGCTGGCCACCCGTGACTGTTGCGTGGTCAGTCCGGATCGCAGCCGCGTGAGCTGGCGCTTCAGTTGCGAACCCGCCAACGTTATACCGGCGACGAAGGCGGCCAGCAATAGCAACAGGGTCCAGCCCAGCCCGATCGTCGACGCCAATGCCACTACCACCGCGAGCTCGACGAGGACATAGACCAGGAACAGTCGCGACACCATGAGATGGCAACGTCGGGGGCGGCCGCGGGAGTTCCGCCGTCCGCCGCAGCACGGTTAGATGGCTGACGTGACGACAATCGAGATCGATACCCCGGCCGGTCCCATCGATGCGCTGCTCGATATTCCCGACGGGCAAGGACCCTGGCCGGGGGTGGTGGTGATTCACGACGCGATCGGCTACGGGCCGGACAAGCAGTCGATCAATAGCCATATCGCCACTGCGGGATATGTCGCGCTGACCCCGAACATGTTCGCGCGGGGCGGCTGGGCGCGGTGCGTCACCAGGGTCATGCGGGAACTACTCAGCAAGCGGGGGCGAGCGCTTGATGACGTGCTGGCAGCCCGCGACCACCTGCAGGCCCTGCCCGAATGCACCGGCCGGGTCGGCATCGCGGGATTCTGCATGGGTGGCGGATTCGCACTAGTGATGTCGCCCAAGGGTTTTGGCGCCTCGGCGCCGTTCTACGGCACTCCCCTGCCGCGCGAGCTCAGCGAAACACTCGACGGGGCATGCCCGGTCGTGGCCAGCCTCGGCGGCCGTGACCCACTGGGCGTCGGGGCGCCCAAGAAGCTGCAACGGGTGCTCGACCAAAAAGGCATCACCAACGACATCAAGGTCTATCCGCGCGCCGGGCACAGCTTTGCCAATAAGCTGCCCGCCCAGCCACTGCTCCGGATTACCGGATTCGGCTATAACCAGGCCGCTACCGAGGATGCCTGGGCGCGGGTTTTTGCGTTCTTTGGCGAACACCTGCGAAGCGGGGCGTAATTCACTGCGCCGGGCGCAGTTCCAGGCCGACGTTGTTTTGCATGCCGCCGCGTAGCTTGCTGACAAGGTTGAAGACCCGACCGATCAGCCCGTACTCGCGACCGATGGCGTCGTAAACGGCACCGGTGTGTGATTTGTCGAGGATCGTCGCGGTCGCCTCGATGGGTTCGCTTTTCGGGCGGCCACGGATATCGCACACGGCCAACGTGACCCGCGGCGTATTGCGGATCCGCTTGACCTTCCATGCCTTCTCCTCGCTGATGACCAGCAGACGGTCGCCGTCGGGGGCGGCCCAGACCGGAGTCGGCTTGGGCCGGCCGTCTTTGGTGAAAGTCGTCAGCAGGACGTATTGCGCCTTAGCGACGTCGGGAAAACTCGGGGACACCGCGTCAGTCTAAAGGCCTTCAGCGCGTCGGGTCCGTTGAGCGCCTACGCTTTAACCCGAACCCAGAGGAGCATCGAGCGATGAAACGCGTGTCTGTTGCAGAGAAGGTCGTTGCTATCACCGGCGGGGCGCGCGGGATCGGACTGGCTACTGCGACGGTTCTGCATAATTTGGGCGCCGCGGTCGCGATCGGCGATATCGACAGATCGGCCGTCAAGGAGGCGGGCAGCGGATTGGGCCTCAAGGTTGCCCGCCGACTGGACGTGACGGATCGGCGATCCCTCACCGATTTTCTCGACACTGTTGAAGACCAGCTGGGGCCTGTTGACGTGTTGGTGAACAACGCCGGCGTCATCGCGGTCGGTAACGCGGTCGACGAGGCCGACGCCGTCACCCAGAGGGTGCTCGATGTCAACGTTTACGGCGTGATCTTGGGCACCAAGCTGGCTGCCAAGCGGATGTTGCCTCGCGGCCATGGTCACATCATCAACATCGCGTCACTGGGTAGCCTGCTGCCGACTGAGGGCATCGCAACCTATTGCGCCACAAAGCATGCCGTGCTCGGATACACCGACGCCGTTCGCATGGAAAACCGTGGCAGTGGTGTCGACTTCTCGGCCATTCTGCCGACTCTGACCAATACCGAGATGATTGCCGGCGTCGGGCATGGGAAGGGCTTCAAGAATGCCGAACCGGACGACGTCGCCCGCGCGGTTGCCAGCGTGATCGCCAAACCGAAACCACGCGTGTTCGTTCCCCGTTCGATCGGCCGGGTCGCGGCCGCCCAGCGTTTCATGCCGCTGCGGGTGACTGAGGCGACGGGACGCGCGTTGGGTACGGGCCGCGTGTTTACCAGTGACGTCGAGGTCGACAAGCGCACAGCTTATGCGCGGCGCACCGGGACATCCTGATCCTCAATCGGTTCGCGCGTCGAAGTCGGCTAGCACGGGTTGACGCAAGAGCTCGCGATGAGTCTCCCGTGTCCACCGGAACAGCTCGGGCAGACCATCCTTACCGAGATACCAGCCGCTGCAGCCAGTGACCCAAATCGTCTGCGACATTGCGGCTTTCATGCTTTCATTTCCGATCGGCGAGTGCAGGCCCATCAGCATGAACAGACACGTGGCCTACCGATGCGAGTTCGCGTTCAGGGCCATCGCAAGAAAATCGAGACGCCACAGCGCCTGAAAGAGGTGGCGGCCGTATTTCGCGAGGTCAGCCACGCCGACTCCGGGCGGCGACGCGCCACTTTGGGCCAGGTACGCAGCGATCTGTCGAATCGTGCGACGACCATCGATGTTCTGCACAAAGGCCAACTGAGCCGGGTTGAGACTCTTATGCCGATTCGGCCGAAAAATTTCAGTGCCGGAAAGGCCGCAATGCTCGCGCATCACCGGAATGTAATCGAGACAGTCAACCGTCGAAAAATCGATTGCGTAGCTTTCTTTCGGTCGGTCGGGACGGCACGCCATGAAAAAATGGCAAGCGCCCAATATGTGGAGACGTTCCATCACCGACCAGAGCTTGGCCTCAGGCAACGCGTTCAGGACTGAATACAGCTCGCTTCCCGGTAAAAACTCGTACGCGTGCGGGTAGTGCGCCGCGTTGAAGAGCCATCCCTGGAATACGAGTCCGGACGAGGTGACAAGATCGATACAGTCATCGACGGTATAACTGCGGTCGCGACCGTGCAGAAACGCATCGACCACGGCCGCGTCGTACCGCAATTCCCAATCCCCCTCGTGTTTGAAATAGGTGTGGAGGGGGTGTTCCGGCGATAGCAACGAGATTGTGTCTTTGACTATTCGGATCGATGCGTCGTCCTGACGCAGCCCCAAGTCCCGGAAGACCGATTGCAGCAGTTCGACTCCGATTCGGTTGTACTTTGCATAGAGGGTTAAACCGATAACGCCATCCCGGCGCAGGCAACGCGCGATTGCTTTCATACCTGCCAGCGGATCTGCCAAGTGATGCAAAACGCCGGTCGACACAATGAGGTCGAAGTCGAGTCCAAGCGTTGGCAACTCTTCGACCGGAAGCAGATGCAACTCCAGGTTCCAAAGACCGTGCTTTTCTTTGAGATATTGCTGGTGGTCCAGTGACGGCCGGCTGATATCGACCCCCACGACTTTCGCAGCACGGTTCCTGTACGCGAAAATCGCCGCCTGGTTGGTGCCGCAACCCGCAATCAGAATATCAAGATTGGGTTTGTAATCCCGATCGGGCCATAACGTCCGGTGAAAGTCGGAAGGGTCGAACGAAACGCGGGCGCTTTCGGTCAATCCGTCGAGGTCTTGTATAGGTAGTGGGTACATCCACCGCTCGTACTGGCGGGAGACAATATCGGCGCGGGGGTCGTCATTCATTTCAGCGTCGTACACTTCGGCGGTGGCTCCTTCACGGCCAACTGTCGATCGAGGATCGCGGATCGCAGGTAGTTGAGAGTATCCGTGATCCGCCCTCTCCCACCGGTGATTATCGGTCTTGCGCGTGCGGCAGAATAGGCGGCGCGCGCCGCGGAACGGCGGTAGTCGGCCGGGTCAGGCTGGCACTTGCGGCCAAGCAGACACTGACTAACCGGGCCAGGGATGATCGGCTTCTCACACACATACACGCGCACTGCCATGAACCCGGTTACGCGGTGCGGATCATCGCGGCATCCTGCGCCACACGAATTGCGGTAGCAGACGCATCCCGAAGAACATGAGCCGCAGTACCCACGGGATCCAGACCGTCCGCCGTCCTTTTGCCAGTGCTCGTGCGGTGGCGGCGGCCACCTGCTCAGGCGTGCTGGAAAGCGGGGCGGGCGTCATGCCTTGGGTCATGCGCCCGATGACGAATCCAGGGCGGGCGATCAACAATCGCACCCCGGTGCCGTGCAGCGCGTCGGCCAATCCACTGGCGAACCCATCCAGGCCCGCCTTCGCCGAGCCGTACACATAGTTGGCCCGCCGCACCCGGACGCCGGCCACCGACGAGAACACCACCAAGGATCCCCGCCCGGCCTGCCGCATCGCCGCGGCCAAATGGGTGAGCAAGCTGACCTGCGCGACGTAGTCGGTGTGTATGACGGCGACCGCGTGCGCAGCGTCGGTCTCGGCGCGGGCCTGGTCGCCGAGGGTCCCGAACGCCAGCACCGCAGTGTCGATCGGGCCGTGGTCAGCGACGGTCGAGGCGACCAGCGGTCCGTGCGAGCCGAGGTCGTCGGCGTCGAACTCCCTGGTGTGCACGGATGTCGCGCCGGCGGCGAGCACGGCCGCGACCTGGTCGGCCAGTTGGTCAGCTTTGCGGGCCGCCAGTATCACCGTCGCCCCCGGAGCCAGCCGGCGTGCGAGTTCGATCCCGATCTCGCTGCGGCCGCCAAGGATCAGCACCGTCGCAGCCCCCGTGTCATCCACGGCTGCGATTATCACCTGCGCTAGCGTGAGCGGTGATGGCGAACTCCTCCGCCCGGCTGACCGACGACGCACTGGCGTTTCTCACGGAGCGCCATCTGGCCATGCTGACCACGCTGCGCACCGACAATTCGCCGCACGTGGTGGCGGTGGGTTTTACCTTCGACCCGAAGACACACATCGCGCGGGTGATCACGACCGGCGGCTCGCAGAAGGCGGTCAACGCCGAACGTGGCGGAGTCGCGGTGCTCAGTCAGGTCGACGGCGCCCGCTGGTTATCGCTTGAGGGCCGGGCCAGCGTAAACAGGGAAGTCGACGCCGTGCGCGATGCCGAGTTGCGCTACGCACAGCGTTACCGCACGCCGAGGGCCAACCCCCGACGAGTGGTCATCGAGGTGCAGGTGGAGCGAGTATTAGGGTCCTCGGATCTGCTGGCCCGCAAAACCGACTAGCTCGCTAGACGAGGGTGGCGCCCGGCGCCCGAATCACCAGCGGCACCGCCGGGAAATAGGCCGCCAGCTCCGGTCGGGATTTGGCCAGCGCGGCGGTGCCGTAGCCGCGATGCCGGTAGTCGGGATGGATCCAGATCCGGACGTGGACCTCGTGGCCATCGAGTTCGCCGAACACCATGCCGACCTTCTCGTCGCCGTCGACCGCGACGAACCAGGCTGCTTCTTCGGCGTCGAGCCGCTCCTGCGCCGCGCGTATCTCGTCGTCGAGGCCACCCGCCGGACCGCCGGACCCGTCGCCCTTGGCGCCGATGTCCTCGGTGCGTGCGGCGAAAATATCGCGATCGGACGCCCGGGAGAACGGGCGAAGCACCAAGGTGTCGCCGGAGCTTGCGGGCCGATCTTTGAAGGTGAAACTCAAGATGTTGTTCAGGTCTTCAAGCTCGGCGGCGATCTTCTTACGCGAGTTTTTGGTCAGTTGATCGAACGACATGCCGATCACCGCCTCGGCGCCCAGCCGTGAGGTGCCCAGCAGAGCGACGATGCCGTCGACCGCCGATGGCCGGTCGTCGGCTTCCACGATCAGGTCCAGCACTTCATGTCGACGCTCCAGGGCTGTGAGCAGGGCGTCGGTGATCTCTCGGCGGGCGGCGGTGCGGTCGTGGTCGGTCATCGCACGAGCCTAATACTTGGCCGAGGGTCAGCGCGGGGCACCTGCGGTCATGCCTAGACCGGGACGACGATCAGTTCGTGCGGACGGTGGTTGACGGGCAGGGCGCCGTCCTCGGTCACCACCACGATGTCTTCGATACGCGCTCCCCACCGGCCGGGGAAATAGATGCCGGGCTCGACGGAAAACGCCATGCCCGCCTGCAGCGGCAAGTCGTTGCCCGCGACGATGTACGGCTCTTCATGCACGGACAACCCGATGCCGTGCCCGGTGCGGTGCACGAAATATTCGGCGAGCCCGGCTTCGACCAGCACGCTGCGGGCAGCGGCATCCACTTGTTCGGCGGTCACCCCGGGGCGCACCGCGTCGACCGCGGCGCGTTGCGCCCGCTGCAGCACTGAATACTGCTGCGCCACTTCAGCACTGGGCTCTCCAATGCTGTAGGTACGGGTGGAGTCGGAGTGGTATCCGGGCTGGTATGCGCCGCCGATGTCGACGACGACGACGTCACCGACGCGGAGCTCCCGATCCGAGTACTCGTGGTGCGGGTCCGCACCATGCGGACCGGAGCCGACGATGACAAACGCCACTTCCGAATGCCCTTCGGCGACAACGGCTTCAGCGATATCCGCGGCAACGTCGGCCTCAGTTCGACCGGGGACCAGGAAATCCGGCACCCGGGAATGCACGCGGTCGATCGCGGCGCCGGCCTTGCGCAGCGCGTCGATCTCGGAAGCGTCCTTGACCATCCGCAGTCCCCGCAGCACGCCGGTGGCCAACACTGGGACGACACCGAGGACATCGGCCAGCGGCAGCAACTGCAGCGCGGGCATCGAGTCTGTGACGGCGGTCGTGGCGGGTGCGCCGCCGATGGCCTCCGCGACTAGTTGGTAGGGATCATCGCCGTCGACCCAATCTCGCACCGCCAAGCCCAGATCCGCGGCAGCGGACTGTTTCAGCGAAGCCAGCTCCAGTCGCGGTACCACCACGGTCGGGTCACCGGCGACCGGCAACACCAGCGCAGTGAGCCGCTCAAAGGTCTGCGCGCGCGAGCCGAGCAGATACCGCAAGTCATAGCCCGGGGTAATCACCAGCCCAGCCAGGCCGGCCTCTGCGGTAGCGGCCGCCGCCGCCGCAATCCGGCGGCCGTAGACGTCTGCATCGAATCGGTGAGAACCCATGGCAGTCAGGCTAGCTGGATCGGGGCTGGCAGGATGGCGGGCATGTCCGCACCGCTGCTGCTGCTTGACGGCGCCAGCATGTGGTTTCGCTCCTACTACGGCGTCCCTTCCTCGATCACCTCCCCCGACGGCCGGCCGGTGAACGCGGTCCGCGGCTTCTTGGACTCGGTGGCGATGCTGATCACCCGGCAGCGACCCGGCCGCCTGGTGGTGTGCCTGGACTTGGACTGGCGTCCGCAATTCCGGGTCGACCGCATCCCGTCATACAAGGCGCATCGCGTCGAGGAAGAACAACCCGACGGCAAACCCGATGTCGAGGAGGTGCCCGATGAGTTGTCTCCGCAGGTCGAGATGATCGAGGAGATCCTCGACGCATTCGGCATCTGCACCGGCGGTGCCGCGGGTTTCGAAGCCGACGATGTGATCGGCACGTTGGCCACTCGGGAGCGGCGCGACCCGGTGATCGTCGTCAGCGGCGACCGCGACCTGTTACAGGTGGTCGGTGACGATCCGGTGTCCGTTCGGGTGCTCTATCTCGGACGAGGCCTGACCAACGCCACGCTGATGGGTCCCAGCGAGGTGGCCGAGCGCTACGGTGTGCCCGCCGACCGGGCCGGCACCGGCTATGCCGAGCTGGCGCTGCTGCGCGGTGACCCCTCCGACGGGCTTCCCGGCGTGCCCGGTATCGGCGAAAAAACCGCAGCGACGCTGCTGGCCCAGCACGGCTCCCTGGCGGGTATCTTGGCCGCCGTCGACGACCCCAAATCGTCGCTGTCCAAGGGCGTGCGGACCAAGTTGCGCAACGCCGCTGACTACATCGAAGCCGCGGGCCCGGTGGTGCGGGTGGCCACCGATGCGTCCGTCACGCTGTCGACGCCGACCGACGCGGTGCCGCTGGTGGCGGCCGACCCGACGCGGACCGCGAAGCTGGCGACTCGGCTCGGGGTCGGGTCACCGATCGCGCGGCTGCAAAAAGCGCTCGACGCGCTGCCGTCGTCGTGAGCCGTTACTTAGGCCGGCCGACCTCGTAGGTGCCCTTGTTGTCCTGGAAGGTCACCGTCACCTGACGCTTGGTGCCGTCGATGCTGACGTCACAGTCGAAGCTGCTGCCTTTTTTGACCGTCGGGTTCTGGCCGTTGTTGCACTTGACGTCTTTGACGTTCTTCGCCCCGTAGCCGTTGGTGTTGTCGGTGAGGATCTGCTGCACACCGGACTGGGCCTTGTTGACGTCCAGTTTGGTGGTTACGAAGAACCCGGGCTCCCAGAAGCCCAGCACCAACACGACCGCGACCAGGATGGCGGCGAACACGCCGACCACCGTGCCGATCACCGCCCGCGACCGCTTCGGGCCGGCGGGAGGCTGGCCGTAGGGCCCCGGGTATTGGCCGTACTGCCCAGGTTGGCCGTACTGGCCCGGCTGCCCGTACTGCCCCGGCTGCGGGTATTGGCCGGGCTGGCCGTACTGCCCAGGCGGCGCGTACTGGCTGGTCGGGGCCCCGTACTGGTCCTGCTGCGGATATCCCGTGGGCTGCGGGAACGGCTGGGACGGCGGATAGTACTGCGCGGGCGGCTGCTGGTACTGCCCGTATTCAGTGGGCGTGTACGCGGGCGCATGCCAAGTCGGTTGTTCACCGATGGGCGACTGCCAGGTCTGCTCGCCGGATGGCTGCTGCCAAGGTGACGCGTGCTGGGTCGGCTCCTCGCTGGATTGCTGACCTTCGCCCTGCGGGGGCTGCCACGGTTTCGTCGGGTCGGGCCCCTGCGGTCCGCTCATCGTGTGTCTGTCCTCTCAGTCCTGGTTGCAGTCCTCGTATCGGTCGCCGACTGCAACCGTAGCTCCGGCTCAGCCTACCCGGCGTCAACTGCTACGACGCCGCGCCGAATGGCGTCGATCGCGCGCTTCGCAGTTGCCCGCAGCTCGGGTTGGGGAGCAGCGTTGCGAACCTGGTCCAGCAAATCAAGCACCTGCCGACACCAGCGCACGAAATCCCCGGGCGACAGCGATGAACCGGTGGCCTCGGAGTCAGCGGCGGCCAATGCGGCGACCAGGTCCGCACTGCTGGCCCAGCGGTAGATGGCTGCAACGAAGCCGTCGTCGGGCTCACGACTCAGCGTGATGCGGTGCCGCTGTTCGTCGGCGCGTAACTCCGCCGACAATCGCCGCGTTCGGTGCAGCGCCTGCCGTAACGGCGCGGTCGGCACCTCTGCGTTTCGCGGCGGCCCCGGGCCATCCGCGCCCCGCGACTCGTACAGCACCGCTGAAAGCACGGCGGCCAACTCGGCGTCTCGCAGACCGGTCCACGCGCCGGTGCGCAGGCATTCGGCCACCAAAAGGTCGCTCTCACTGTAGATCCGGGCCAGCAGCCGCCCGTCGTCGGTCACCGCGGGGTCACCGTCGGTTGCCCGGATAAACCCGCGTTCGGTGAGTAACCCGACGATCCGGTCGAAGGTGCGGGCCAACGAATTGGTGGCGGCGGCCACCTTCTTTTCCAACGCAGCGTTGTCGCGTTCGATGCGCAAATAGCGCTCAGCCAACCAAACTTGGGCCTCCCGATCGGGTTCGCGGTGGACCGGGTGACGACGCATCTGCTCACGTAGCGACACCAGCTCGGGGTCGAGATCGTGGCTCTCGGTGCGCTTGCCGCGGCGGTCACCGGGAACCGACAATCCCGCAGCTGCCGAACGCAGCGCCGATGCCAGATCGCGGCGGACCCGCGGCTGTCGGTGTTCGACCCGCTTGGGCAACGTCATCGAGCCCACCGGCGCCGATCCGCCGGAATAGTCAGCCGACGAAATCCGGCCGGCCCAGCGGTTTTCGGTCAAAACCAACGGCCGCGGGTCGTCGCTGTCGCGGGCGGGTTCCAGCACGACGGCCAGGCCGCCCCGTCGTCCGTGCGTGATCGTGATGATGTCACCGCGACGCAGCGCCGCCAGCGCGTCGTTGACCGCTTGCCGGTGCTGCAGTCGCGATGCGCGGGCCTGAGCGCGCTCGCGCTGGCTTATCTGCTCCCGCAACCGGGCGTACTCGAGGATCGGCGCCTCGTTTCCACCAAACTCGGCTGCGACCTCGTCGAGCATCTGCTGTCCGCGCTCCACGCCGCGGACCAGGCTCACCACCGAGCGGTCGGCCTGATATTGGGCGAACGACTGCTCCAGTAACCGGTGTGCCTGCTCGGGGCCCACCCTGTTCACCAAGTTGATCGTCATGTTGTACGACGGGGCGAATGAGCTGCGCAGCGGGAAGGTGCGGGTGGAGGCCAAACCCGCCACTTCGGCCGGTTCACTGGTGTCTTCGCCGGGATGCCAGAGCACCACGGCATGACCTTCGACGTCGATGCCCCGCCTGCCGGCCCGCCCGGTGAGCTGGGTGTACTCCCCCGGCGTCAGCGGGAGGTGTTCCTCGCCGTTGAACTTCACCAGCCGTTCCAGCAGCACGGTGCGCGCCGGCATGTTGATGCCAAGCGCCAGCGTTTCGGTGGCAAAGACCGCCTTGATCAGCCCGGCGGTGAACAGCTCCTCGACGGTGTGCCGGAACACCGGCAACAGTCCGGCGTGGTGGGCGGCGATCCCGCGCAGCAGCCCTTCGCGCCAGTCGTAGTAGCCGAGCACAGCCAAATCGGAGTCCTGCAGATCGCCGCAGCGGTGGTCGATCACCTCGGCGATCTGCGCCCGGTCCTCCTCGGTGGTCAGCCGTAACGACGACCGCAGGCACTGCCCGACCGCGGCGTCGCAACCGACCCGGGAGAACACGAAGGTGATCGCCGGCAGCAGGCCCTCGGAGTCGAGCATGGCAATCACGTCGGGCCGCGACGGCGGCCGGTAAAAACTCGGCCGGCCAGGCCGTCCTCCCCTTCCCGCCTGCCGGCGCGGGCCACGCCAGTCCGAGAGCCGATCGGCCTCGCGGCGATTGGCGATGTGGCGCAACAGATTTGGATCGACGATCGGCTGCCGCTGGTTGCCCGCGCCGTCGGCGTCATAGTCGAACAGGTCGAAGATGCGTTTGCCGACCAGCATGTGCTGCCACAGTGGGACCGGTCGGTGATCGTCGACGACCACCGTCGTGTCGCCGCGCACGGTCTGGATCCAGCCACCGAACTCCTCGGCGTTGCTCACCGTCGCCGACAGACTGACCAGGCGCACCTCGTCGGGTAGATGCAGGATGACCTCTTCCCACACCGCACCACGCATCCGGTCGGCGAGGAAATGCACTTCATCCATCACCACATAGGAAAGTCCTTGCAGCACCGGCGAATCAGCGTAAAGCATGTTGCGCAGCACTTCGGTGGTCATCACCACTACCGGGGCGTTCGCGTTGACCGACAAATCGCCGGTGAGCAATCCGATCTGGTCTTTGCCGTAGCGGGCCACGAAATCGTTGTGCTTCTGGTTGCTCAGCGCCTTCAGCGGCGTGGTGTAAAAACATTTGCCGCCGGCCGCGAGTGCCAGATGCACCGCGAACTCGCCGACGACGGTCTTACCGGCTCCGGTCGGCGCGCACACCAGAACCCCATGGCCGCTTTCCAGTGCCGAACAAGCCTGCTGCTGAAAGCCGTCGAGTCCGAATGCCAATTCCGCAGCGAACCGGGTTAATTCGCCGGCAGCGGGGTCATATGCGCCGCTCCCGCTTCCGTCCGCATCGCGCGTGGCACTCTGCATCGTCGCGGCGCGGTCCCCCTCAGGTGACGTCGTCATGGGGTCCGGCGATGCCCGACGGTGCGCCAACCGCCGATGGCTGGTCGATCACCGAGGCGTCGTCGTCGGCGATAGCGCTTAGCGCTTCGCGTTTGGCTTTCCGTTTGTCGTGCACCCGGGCGATCTGGATGGCCAATTCGAGCAGCAACGTCAGCGCCAGACCCAGAGCCGTCATCGAGAACGGGTCGGAACCCGGCGTGAAAACCGCTGCGAACACGAACATCACGAAGATCAAGCCGCGCCGCCAGGACCGTAGTCGGACGTAGCTCAGCAGGCCGACGAAGTTGAGCATCACGATCAGCAGCGGGAACTCGAAACTGATACCGAAGACCAACAGCAGGTTGATCAGAAAGCCGAAATACCGGTCGCCGGACAGCGCGGTCACCTGGACATCGCTGCCGACGGTCAGCAGGAAATGCAATGCCTTGGACAGCACCAGATAAGCCAGCACCGCGCCGGTGACGAACAACGTTGCCGCCGGGATGACGAACGCCACCGCGAAGCGGCGCTCCTTCTTGTACAACCCCGGCGTGATGAATGCCCAGAGTTGGTAGAACCACATCGGGCAAGCCAGCACGACTCCAGCGGTCAGCCCGACCTTCAGCCGCAGCATGAACTGGTCGAACGGTGCGGTGGCCAGCAACCGGCACTGGCCGTCGGCGCTGATACTCGCCCGCGCCGACGGTGGCAGCGAGCAGTAAGGGTGTCGAAGCCATTCGCCCAGACTTTCCAGTCCGAACAGAGAGTGCGAATACCAGATGAACCCCAACGCCGTGGTGACCGCGATCGTCGCCAGCGAGATCAGCAGCCGAGCGCGCAGTTCGGTGAGATGGTCGACGAGCGACATGGTCCCGTCGGGGTTGGCGCGGCTGCGACGAAGTCGCGGATCTAGCCGCCTGAATAGACCGGTGGTGCGCACAGTGAGTAGGCGCTCGGGCGCCGCGGCGGCGATGCCAGGCTAGGCCGAGCGTCCGTCAGCCGCCGGCGGGTCGACCCGCTCGGACTGCACCGGCTGGGCTGCCGCGGGCGGGGTCACAGGTGTGTTCGGCTTGCCGTCATTCTGCAGTTCGCGGACCTCAGACTTGAAGATTCGCAACGACTTGCCCAGCGAACGTGCTGCGTCGGGGAGCCTCTTGGCGCCGAACAAAACGACCACCAGGACCGCAATGATTGCCAAGTGGCCCGGAGTAAGAGCGTTCACCTTTAATTACCTCCAGACGTCCCCACGATGCTACCGCAGCAGACGCGCGATTAGCCGGACCGCGCCGCGGCCTGGTAGGACTCCAGTGCGGCCGCGGCGGCCTCGCGCACCCGATTGCCCAGCGACTCCGGTGCCAGAACACGGACGGCCGACCCCAGCCCGAGCACTTGGCGGGCCATCCACTCTTCGGAGGCATACGTCATTGCCGCCTCGCAGTAACCATCGGGGAGCTCGCACAGCAGACGCATCGGGTAGTACTCGAACATCCACGACGCCGCCGGCGCCAGCCGCAGCGTCGCCGACGGCAGTGATGGGTCGGCGTCGAACAGCGAGGTGTCCGGCAGCGCCTGGACCGCGGGTTGCGGCGCCGCCGACGGCTCGTCAAGCACGGTGGCGGCGACAATACGGTCGAACCGGAACAGCCGCACCCCTTCGGCCTCCCGCGACCATGCCTCCAGATAGCTGTGGTCGCCGACCAGCACGATCCGGATCGGGTCGACGATCCGGGTGGACAGCGTGTCGTGCGAGGCGGCGTAGTAGTCGATGCTCAGCGCCCGATTGTCAAGGACGGCGGCACGCACCGCCGCGGCGGCCTGACTCTCGACTGACGCCGGCTCGTCGACCGCAGCGACGTCAGCTCCGTGTCCAGCGGCCCCGGCCGCGGCTTCGATTTTGGCGATCGCGCTGCGCGCTGCGCGCGGATCGACCACACCCGGGATGTCGGCCAGCGCCCGCAGGGCCACCAGCAGGCCGGTAGCCTCCGGCGAGGTGAGCTGCAGCGGCGTGTCCATGCCCGCCGAGAACGTCACCTCGATGGTGTCGCCCTCGAACGCGAAGTCGATCAGGTCGCCCGGGCTGTAGCCGGGCAGGCCGCACAGCCACAACTGATCGAGGTCCTCCCCCAGCTGCTTGACGGAAACACCCAGGTCAGCGGCGGCCTGCGCCCGAGTCACCCGTGGGTTTGCCTGAAAATACGGCACCATGTTGAGCAGTCGCACCAGGCGAGTGGACACCGGAGTCATGAGCGGGCCTCCCCATTGCCGCCGGCCTGGGCACGCAACCGGCCCAGCACCTCCTCGCGCAGGGTGGAAGGTTCCAGCACGACGGCGTCGGCGCCGTAACCGGTGATATCGCGCGCCAATCGGTCGGTGGTTCCGATGTCGAGTTCGATGACCTCGCCGTCGCGGCCGGCCAATTGCTGCGGCCCCAGCGATGTCCCGGCCCGTCGCAGCGCAGTGGCCCGCCCGTCGGCCACCCAGACCTGAGCCCGCACGCCCGACGGCGCCTCGCCGACTGCCTCGGCCACGATCCCGCGCAGATCGACGTCCGCAGGCCGGGTGAAAGCATCAACCCCGCCGATCGGGGTCACCTCGCCGCCGATCCGGGACAGCCGGAACGTGCGGGTGGCGCCGCGGTCGCGGTCGTGCCCGACGAGATACCAGCGGCCTTTCTCGGTCACCACGCCCCACGGCTCGACTGTGCGCACGGTGTAGGGCTCGGCGCGCGACGGTCGGTGCGGAAATTGCACAGCCTGCGCGGAGTCGATCGCCGACAGCAAAGCTCCGAGAACGTCTTCCGACCCGCGCAGCCCCAACGTCCCGGCAGGCGACGCAATGGCGACCGGCGCATCCGGGTCGAGGTCCACCCCGGCGGCCCGCAGCTTGAGCAGCGCACCCTGGGTGGCGGTAATCAATTCCGGCGATTCCCACAACTGGGTTGCGACGGCCACGGCCGCCGCCTCATCGGCGGTCAGCTCGACGGCGGGCAATGCGTACGCCTCGCGGTTGATGCGGTAACCCTCGACCGGATCGAACGACGACACCTTGCCGGTCTCCAGCGGAATGCCCAGATCGCGCAATTCGTTCTTGTCCCGCTCGAACATTCGCGAGAACGCTTCGTCACTGGCGGTGTCGGAATAGCCTGCCACGCTGGACCGGACTTTCTCGGCGGTGATGTAGCCGCGGGTGGAAAGCAGCGCGATGACCAGGTTGAGCAGCCGTTCGACTTTGGAGATCGCCATCGCTATCAGGTTAGGGCAACGGGTGGGGCGAGGCCGCCAGCAGGCGGGCAGTCAGGCGATCGGTGAAATTCAACTCGCCTTCACCTGCGGCGTCGACGACAACAACATGTTCGCCTGTCAGGCCGGCGACCATGGACTCGTCTTTACCCCTGACTCGACAACACTGTTCTAGCCAGCGGTTACATGCTGGCGATCAGCCTCTTGACTCGCTCGTCAACCGATCGGAACGGGTCCTTGCACAGCACAGTGCGCTGAGCCTGGTCGTTGAGTTTGAGATGCACCCAGTCGACGGTGAAATCCCGACCGGCGGCCTGGGCGGCACTGATGAATTCGCCGCGCAGCCGCGCGCGGGTGGTCTGCGGCGGCTGGTCGACGGCGTCCTCGATTTCTTCGTCGGTGGTGATGCGCGACGCCAGACCTTTGCGTTGCAGCAGATCGAAGACGCCGCGGCCGCGCTTGATGTCGTGATAGGCCAGATCCAGCTGGGCGATCTTCGGGTCGGACAGCTCCATGTCGTACCGGTCCTGGTAGCGCTGGAACAACTTGCGCTTGATCAGCCAGTCGATTTCGGTGTCGACCTTCGCGAAATCCTGGCTTTCCACGGCGTCGAGCTGGCGACCCCACAAGTCGACGACCTGCTCGATCTGCGCGTTGGGCTCACGGGTTTGCAGGTGCTCGACGGCGCGTGCGTAGTACTCCCGCTGGATGTCCAGGGCGCTGGCCTGACGCCCGCCCGCCAGCCGCACCGGCCGCCGACC
>DASZKQ010000315.1:0-14783 GCA_035552835.1 Mycobacterium sp.
TTGGGGTCGGTCTGCCACTGCTTGGCGGTGTAGTGCTTCATGAACGCCTCGTACAGCGGTCGGCCGATCAGCGAGATGGCCTTCTCTTCGAAGTTCTGGGCATCGTCCGACTTGATTTCGGCGGCCTGCTCGGCGATCAGCTGGCGCGCCTGGTCGGGGGTGAAGTAGCGGCCGAAGAACTGGGAGACCAGTCCAAGCCCCATCGGGAATTGATAGGCCTGCCCGTCGTGCATCGCGAAGACCCGATGCTGGTAGCCGGTGAACTCGGTGAACTGCCGCACGTAATCCCACACCCGCTTGTTGGAGGTGTGGAAGAGATGCGCGCCGTATTTGTGCACCTCGATGCCGGTCTGCGGCTCAGCCTCGGAGTAGGCGTTTCCGCCGATATGCGGCCGCTTTTCGACGACAAGCACGCGCTTGTCGAGCTGGCTGGCCACGCGCTCGGCAATCGTCAGTCCAAAGAATCCGGAGCCGACAACGAAGAGGTCGAAACGAGTGGTCATCGGTTGCCTAGGGTATCCGACTGCGCGACCGTAGCCCGCTTGGCGGCGACGTTCGCCCGGGGTGTTCTTCGTTCGCCCTACGAATACCAGCGCTGCGCCTCACGATTGAGCGCATGTCAGTGACGAAGGTCGCGATTGGCTCACAATTCGATCTCGCCACTCTAGTCACACCATTCACGTCAGTACCATCGATCACGTGCCCCGAGTACCACCCCTCAAGGCACCTTGCACGTGCTGAGCGCGCAGGAAACTACAGACCACATAGTCCAGATATTGAGGAGACTTCCGTGCCGAACCGACGTCGCCGCAGGCTCTCGACGGCCACGAGCGCAGTCGCCGCTCTGGTGGTCGCGAGTCCATTTGCTTATGCAGTCGTCAGCGGTCTGCTGATCGACACCAAGCCGCCCGTTGAGCACCACGAGTTCGTCAAGGCCGCGGGGATGACCGACCTGCCCGGCGAGCTGATGTCTGCGCTGTCGCAAGGACTGTCGCAGTTCGGGGTTAACCTCCCGCCAGTGCCCAGCCTGACCGGTGCCACCAGCCCCGGGCTGACCTCACCCGGCCTGACCTCACCGGGTCTGACCTCGCCCGACCTGATGTCGCCCGGTCTGATGTCGCCCGGTCTGACCTCACCGGGCCTGACCACACCGGGCCTGACCACACCGGGCCTGACCACTCCGGGTCTGACTTCGCCGGGTCTGACCACACCGGGTTTGACGCCGGGTGCGACACCGGGTCTGACGCCCGGCACGACGCCGGGCCTCACACCAGGTGCGACTCCGAGCCTGACTAGCCCAGGTCTGACCAGCCCCGGCGGCTTGACACCCGGGCTGACCAACCCGGCCGGTTTCGGTCCATCGTTGGCCAGCCCCGGTGCTCTGCCGAATCCGAGCGAATTCCCGATCAGCGACCCGATCGGAATGGACCCGGGTGCAGGCGGCACTTACCCGATCCTCGGCGATCCGTCACTCGGCGCCGCCCCGTCGGGCGGAGGAAGCAGCGGCGGGCTGGTCAGCGACATGATGAGCGCGGCCAACCAGCTGGGTGCCGGTCAGGCCATCGACCTGCTCAAGGGGCTGGTGATGCCGGGGCTGAAGCAGGCCATGCAAGGCGCGAATCCGGCCGCGGCTGCGGCTGCGCCGGCCGCCGCGTTGCCGGGGCTGCCGGCCGCCGCCTTGCCGGGGCTGCCGATGCCGACCCCCTGATCGGAGCCCGGCCTCGCGGACTACCACCGAAACGGCACCGCAGAAGTGGGACCAAGCGCGAACTGCGCCGCCCAATCTCTGCGGTGCCGTGCCGTGGGTGGTCGACATAGTTGACTTACGTAGCGTGTCGAATCATCTGTAACATCAGACACATACGTAACATCGGGTGGTGCCGCTCCGCCGTCCTGCGCCGACGATGTTGCTCACCGCCATCGCGGCGACAGCGGTCATTCTGCCGTGGGCGGTTGACCCGGCCACCGGACACCGGGACCAGCGGCATCAGGCGGCTCACCCCGGCGAGGCTCACCTCACCCAACAACCGTTGGTGGGCCTCGGCGGGGGCGTAACCGTCCGCGAAGTCAGCCAACGCACACCGTTTTCCATGGTTGCGCTGACCGGCGGCGACCTCAGCGGCACGTCCGCGCGGATACGGGCCCGGCATGCCGAGGGCTCATGGGGGCCGTGGTACGAGACCGAGGCGCTGCCAAGCCCGGGCGGCCACGGCTCAGCACCCGGTCGATCCGGCACCGATCCGGTGTTCGTGGGCAAGACCACGACCGTTCAGATCGCGGTCAGCCGACCGCCCGGCGCGGCGCCAACCTCGCAGCCGAGCAGCTCGACACCGACCGGCCTGGGCTACCTGCCGGCCACCGTTGAACAACCGCTGGCGCAGAACATCTCCGCTGTCCTTATTTCCCCGCCGCAGGCGCCGGCCGACACCCAGTGGACGCCACCCACCGCCGTCATCGCGGCGGGTCAGCCACCCAACATCATCGGTCGCGCGCAGTGGGGCGCCGACGAACTGGTGCGCTGCGGGAACCGGCCGTTCGATGAACCTATCCGCGCCGCGGTCGTCCACCACACCGCTGAGAGCAACGACTACCAGCCGCAGGATTCGGCGGCGATCGTCCAATCGATCTACGCCTACCACACCCAGATACTGGGCTGGTGCGACATCGCCTACAACGCGCTGGTCGACAAGTACGGCCAGGTGTTCGAGGGCAGAGCGGGCGCGCTCACCGGACCAGTCCAGGGCGACCACACCGGCGGCTTCAACCGCGAGACCTGGGGTGTGGCGATGATCGGAAACTTCGACGACATCGCGCCGATGCCGATTCAGTTGCACACTGTCGGCCGGCTGCTCGGTTGGCGACTAAGCCTGGATCGCATCGACCCTAAAGGGACAGTCACATTGGCCTCGGCCGGCGGACCCGACACCAACTATCCCGTCGACGCCGCGGCGACGCTGCCGACCATTTTCAGCCACCGCGACGTCGGCGCCACCGACTGCCCGGGCAACGTCGGCTACGGGCTTCTGGGCGAGATCCGCGATACTGCAGCTCGTTTCAACACCCCGCCCAGTCCCGAAGACCTGGCCATGTCGCTGCAGGGCGGCGCGATCTATGACCGGTGGCAGTCGATCGGCGGGATAAACAGCGTGCTGGGCGCGCCGACATCACCGGAAGCCACCGGAACGGGCTCGGCGCGCTATGCCGCTTTCGACAAGGGCGCGATGTACTGGTCGCCGGCGACGGGTGCGCAACCCGTTACCGGAGCCATCTATGACGCGTGGGCCTCACTCGGCTATGAGCGGGGTGCTCTGGGATTGCCGACCAGCGGCGAGTTGCAGGAGCCGCAGTGGGTAACGCAGAACTTCCAGCACGGCACGCTGGACTTCGACCGGCTCAGTGGTCGCGTCAGCCGGGTGATCGACGGTGTCGCCGAGGAATTGCCGCCGTCTCCGCCGAACGGACCACCAATGCAGCTCGAGCGGTTCTCGCCGGTCCATCCCGCCGACTAAGCGGCGCCGGCGTTAGAGCCACCAGCGTTCCAGCACTCGCGCCACCCCGTCGTCGGTGTTGGGTGTGGTCACCTCATCGGCAGCGGCTATCGCGTCGGGATGCGCATTGCCCATCGCCACCCCGTGGCCGGCGCGCAGCAGCATCGGCACGTCATTGGGCATATCACCGAACGCAACCACGTCGTCGTCGGTAATGCCTTGCGGCCGCGCGAGTTCGGCGATACCGGTGGCCTTGCTGATGCCCAACGGCACGATTTCGATCAGCCCGTTGTTGGTGGAGTAGGTGATGTCTCCCTCGATGCCGACATACTTGGCGAGCTCGGCGGCCATATCGCCGCTGCGGGCACCGGCCTTGCGGACCAGTAGTTTCACCGCAGGGGCGCTCAGCAGGTCTTCGATGGACACTTCGGTGTTGTCGGGATTGAGCCAGGCGTGCTCGTAGCCCGGCGAGCTGACAAACTGCGGCGTCGCCGCGTCGTGGGCGCTGCGGCCGATCCGCTCGACCGCCAACCCGGCGCCCGGGATGGCGCGCGTGGCGATCTCGGCGAGTTCGCCCAGGGTCTCGACGGACAGCGTCCGGGCGGACACGACGCGGTCGGTGGCGGGGTCGTAGATCACAGCGCCGTTGGCGCACACCGCCATCGGCGCGAACCCGAGCTCGTCGACCACCCGCTGCACCCAGCGTGGTGGTCGACCGGTGGCCAACACGAACTGGGCCCCGGCCTCGACAGCGGCGCGCACCGCGTTGCGCGTGCGGGGAGTGATTCTCTCGTCGTCGGCGATCAGGGTGCCGTCCACATCGCAGGCGATCAGGGCAGGCAGCGTCACTGAACCGACCCGCCTTCGCAGCCAGCGGTCAATGTGTTCCGCTTGGGGATTGTCCTGGCCGCGTCACACCGTCGGTTCCGCGCCTTTGCATGCGCTTTTGCAATTCGGCGTACCGGAGCGCCTTGGAATCCTCCCGAGTCGGCGCGCTGCCACCCAGTCGCCGGGGAACCCAGAACTCGCCCGTTGGGTGCGGATACTCCTCTTGCACCCGGTAAAGCAACTCGTTCATTGCATGCCGCAAGGTGACATTGAGTTGTTCGGCGGTACCCAGCGGGGGCAACTGGCGGCCGGCGGCCACGGTGATCGGAATCTTGTTGCGGAACACCTTCTTTGGGTGGTCTTTCGGCCAAATACGATGGGCGCCCCAGACGACTATCGGGACTATCGGCACCTGCGCCTGCAGTGCCATCCTGGCCGCCCCGGTCTTGAACTCCCGGAGTTCGAAACTGCGGCTGATGGTGGCTTCGGGATGCATTCCGATGAGTTGGCCGTCGCGCAGCCGCTGCACGGCGACGTCGAATGCGTCGTGCCCGCGCCTGCGGTCCACCGGAATGAGCCTGGCGTGGTTGATGACGTAGTTCACCGCCTTCACGTCGGCCATCTCGGACTTGATCATGAAGTACATCCGCCGGCCCCGCTCGCGCACGGCGAACAACGGCGGAAGCCAGTCGAGGTAGCTGGTGTGGTTTTGGGCAAGTATTGCGCCGCCCCGCTCGGGAATGTTCTCCAGGCCTTGGAACGTGAACTTGGTTCCGTTCATCGCGACGACCGGCGGCACCATCCACTCACCGAACCGGTAGAACGGCTCTGCCATCGTCGATGCTCCTTATCATGCAACCCGGCCGTTGCTCGCCGCGTCATCTACCGCGCTCCGCCCGCTTTCGGGCGCGCTCAGTCTTTTCAGTTTCCTCAAGAATCTTTGCCTCCGCCACCGTAGGTGCGCTGCCGGCGAGCCGCTGCGGTACCCAGAACGCGCCTTCCGGGTGGGGATATTCCTCCTGCACGCGATGCAACAAAGACGTCATTTCGTCGCGCAGCGCCGCGTCGAGGTGCTCGACGTCGCCGGCGGCGGCGGACAGTGGCCTACCCGTCGCCACGATGACTGGAATTTTCTTGCGCCCCACATTCCTCGGGTGGCCTTTGGTCCAAATCCGCTGAGCACCCCAAACGATCAGCGGCATCATCGGCACGCCGGCCTCCAGCGCCATTCGCGCGGCCCCGGTCTTGAACTCCTTGAGCTCGAAACTGCGGCTGATCGTCGCCTCAGGCATCAGGCCGACCACCTCGCCGGCCTGCAGCAACCGCACAGCCTCGGCGTACGCCTCGGCCCCGGCTCCGCGGTTGACCGGGATGGTCTTGGTGTGCCTAATCAAGAAGTTGACGACCTTCACCTGCTGCATCTCGGCCTTGATCATGTAGCGGATGCGGCGCCCGCGGTTATACACGGCAAGCGCAGCCGGCAGCCAGTCCACGTAGCTGGTGTGATTGATCGCCATCACCGCACCGCCGGTGCGTGGAATGTTCTCCAGGCCCTGATAGGTGATCTTGGTGCCGGTCGCCGCGACCAAGGCCTTAGCCGCGATCTCGAGAGTTCGGAAAACCGGCTCCATGCCGTTACTCGGGTGCACCCGCCGGATCCGCTCGGTCGCGCCCCGCCCGGGCGGCTGCGCGCTGGCTGGCTTCCTCGGCGTCCAACCGGGCAGCCTCCGCCAGAGTGGGGGCGCCGCCGCCCAGCCGGTGCGGCACCCAGAACTCGCCGGCCGGATGCGGACCGTAAGAATCCTGCACCCGCTCCAGCAGATGCTGCATTCGGGAGTGCAGCAACGCCGTCAGGTCGGGCGCCGGCAACGTCGGCAGGATCGGCTCGCCGACCGCCACCTCGATCGGCACCTTCGGACGGAACAGTTTCTTGGGACGGTCTTTGGTCCAGATTCGCTGGGCACCCCACACGATGTGCGGAACGATCGGCACGTCGGCCGCGATCGCCATCCGGGCGGCGCCGGACTTGAACTCCTTGATTTCGAAGCTACGGCTGATCGTCGCTTCGGGATAGACGCCGACCAGTTCACCGGCTTTGAGCGCCTGCACGGCGGCATCAAAAGACGCGGCGCCGCTGGTCCGGTCCACCGGGATGTGTCGGAGCTTGCGCATAATCGGCCCGGTGATCTTGTGATCGAAGACCTCTTGTTTGGCCATGAACCGCACTTTGCGTCCGAGTCCCTGCTTGTAGGCGGGCAACCCGGCGAAGGTGAAGTCGAAATAGCTGGTGTGGTTGATGGCGACGACGCCGCCGCCGGTGGTAGGCAGGTTCTCCACCCCGTCGAGCGTGAAACGTAAACCCTGCAATCGCCACGTCAAACGGGCGAGTTGGATGATCGTCCCGTATACCGGTTCCACGGTGATCAACCCTAGTGTTTCCGGCTGGGTGGCTGCGACGGGTCAGGCGTTTCCCTCGGCGCTGCCGCTAAGCTCGGGGCGGCGGTTCGGCGACAGATCGAGTCGCAGGACTAGATTTTGAAGGGCATCGGTGCAGGTCATAAGCGTCGGCCATGCCGGCTTTCGGATTGAGACCCGGGCGGGCAGCATCCTTTGCGACCCCTGGGTCAATCCGGCCTACTTTGCCTCGTGGTTCCCCTTCCCGGACAACAGCCAGCTGGACTGGGACAGCCTGGGAAACTGCGACTACCTGTATGTCTCGCACCTGCACAAGGACCACTTCGACGCCAAGTTGCTGGCTGAGCACGTCAACAAAGACACCATGGTGTTGCTACCGGATTATCCGGTGCCCGACTTGAAAGATGCATTGCAGGAGCTGGGATTTCACCGGTTCTTCGAAACCACCGATTCGCATCTGCACCAAATCAGTGGGCCGAAAGGCGACCTCGACATCATGGTCATCGCGCTGCGGGCACCCGCCGACGGCCCGATCGGCGATTCCGCGCTGGTGATCTCCGACGGCGTGACGACAGCGTTCAACATGAACGACGCGCGGCCGGTGGACCTCGATGTGCTGCATGCGGACTTCGGCGACATCGACGTGCACATGCTGCAGTATTCCGGCGCGATCTGGTACCCAATGGTCTATGACATGCCGTCACGCGCCAAGGAGACGTTCGGCACTCAGAAGCGGCAGCGCCAGATGGACCGGGCGCGGCAGTACATCGCGCAGGTCGCAGCGACGTGGGTGATCCCGTCAGCCGGCCCGCCGTGCTTCCTGGACCCCGTGTTGCGTGACCTCAATGACGACCACGGCGATCCGGCCAACATCTTCCCCGACCAGATGGTGTTTCTCGACCAGATGCGCGCGCATGGACACCGCCGTGGCCTGCTGATGATTCCCGGGTCGACCGCCGAATTCTGCGGCGCACAACTGAATTCGCTCAGCCACCCGCTGCCCACCGACCAGGTGGAGGCCATCTTCACCACCGGTAAGGCGGCCTACATCGCCGACTACGCTGCCCGCATGCAGCGGGTGCTGGCGGCGGAGAAAGCCAGCTGGGAGCCTGCCGCCGGCGAGTCGCTGCTGGAGCCGCTACGAGCGGTGTTCGAGCCGATCATGCTGGCGGGCGACGAGATCTGCGACGGTATTGGCTACCCCGTTGAGCTGGTGATCGGCTCGCAGCAGGTGGTGCTCGACTTCCCCAAACGCACTGTGCGAGAAGCTATTCTCGATGAGAAATTCCGCTACGGGTTTGCGATTCCGCCGGAACTGGTGCGCACCGTGCTGCGCGACAACGAGCCCGACTGGGTCAATACCATCTTCCTGTCCACCCGGTTCAAGGCGTGGCGGGTCGGCGGCTACAACGAATACCTGTATACGTTTTTCAAATGCCTGACCGACGAGCGGATCGCTTACGCTGACGGCTGGTTCGGCGAGGCGCACGACGATACCGCGTCGATCACCATGGACGGCTGGGAGATTCAGCGTAGATGCCCTCATCTGAAGGCTGACCTGTCCAAGTTCGGCGTGGTCGAGGGCAGCACGCTGACCTGCAACCTGCACGGGTGGCAGTGGAACCTGGAGAACGGCCGCTGTCTCACCACACGGGGCCACGAGCTTCGGAGCTCCCGGCGATGAGCGCAGCCGACTCCTACGACGATGGCCTGGTACAGCTGGACCGGGAGGCAATCACGCTGCGCCGCTACCACTTTCCGTCCGGTACATCAAAGATCATCGCGCTGGACAGGATCCGTGGGTACACGGCCGAACCGCTGGGGCTGCTGCTGCACCGATTTCGCATCTGGGGCAGCTCAGACCTGCGCCGCTGGCTGCCGCTGGACGTGCGGCGGCCGATGCGGTCAACGCTGATCACCCTGAACGTGCCGGGGACCAGGCCGAGCCCGGCGTTCACACCGGCGGATCCGGAGAACTTCACCGCGCTGCTGGACCGGTTGCTGGACCAGGACTAGCAGCGCGGCGGTCAGCGCCCGGCGTCGGCCAGCGCTTGATGGGCCGCGTTATATCCCGGGATGAACGTGATCCCCGGCCCGCCGTGACATCCAGTGCTGGCCAGGTAAAGCCCGCGGACCGGAATCGGCTGCCCGATAAAGCCTTTCGGGCCAGGCCGGTTCGGGCCGATCTGCTGCGCGTGGAAAAGGCCGTGGCAGTAGTCGCCACCTGGGGCACCGAACATGACGCCCATGTGCTTTGGCGTGAAGGTGGTGTGTCGGATGATGCTGCGCTCGAAATTGGGCGCCAATCGGGTGATCTTGTCGATCACGCGTTGGCCCATTTCGACCTTCGCCGCGCCATAGTCCACGTCGCCCTCGATGGGGAACCACAGCGCGAACGCCGACGCGGCGTGCTTGCCCTCTGGCGCGAGGTCGGGATCGTTCTGCGAAGGAATCTGGAAGACGACCGTCGGGTCGGCGGGCACGATTCCGCGCCGGCAGTCCTCCCACTGCTGCTGGACCTCTTCCGGTGTGCTGAAGATGCCGATCGACGCCTGCATGCTCGGGTCGTTGAGCGCCTGGTAGGGCGCTGCGAACTCGGGGGCGTCGTCCAGCGCGAAATGCATCTGAATGTAACTGCCGCGGTGGTCAATCCGCGCGTAGCGTTCGCGGATGTCCGCGGGCAGCACCGCGGGGTCGACCAGCTCGTTGACCGTCATGTCCGGCGCGATTGCGGAGATCACGATCGGGGCGGTCAACGTGTCGCCTGCCTCGGTGCGCACACCGCTTACCCGCCCGTCGGCGACCAGGATCTCAGTAACCTTCGTGCGCAAGCGAAGCTCACCCCCGCCACTCACCAGCGAGTCAGCCAGATGCGCCGTGAGCGCGCCGATGCCGCCGCGCAACTTCTTCATCTGCATGGTGTCGCCGTCGGGAACACCGAGCCCGAAGGCCAGCGCGGCCGCGCTGCCTGGCGTGGCCGGGCCGCGGTAGAGGGTGTTGACCGCCAGCACGGTCATCGAGCCGCGCAGCGCCGCGTGCTTCTCGCGGTCGGGAAGGTAGCGGTCCAGCACATCGGTGACCGAGCCAAACAGCATGTCATCGATTGCCGAGCGCTCGAATTCATTTGTGGCACAGTCATACATCTCGTCGATCGTCTTTGGCGGCATACCGGCCTCGAACCGGCCCAGTGCACGTGTCGGCGCCTGGGCCCAGGCCATCAGCCCCGCCATGCCGTTCACGGCGTCCGCGCCATGCACCTCGTTGAGGTGGGTGAACAGCTTGATCGGGTCGCTGTACTGGATCATCGGGTCGTCGCCGACGCCACGCAGCGCAACCGACATCACGTCCAGGTCGATGGTCGGCAGGGTGTCCAGGCCAAGCTCGTGGCGGACCACCGGTGCGGTGGGGAATTGCACCGAGCCAGCGATCTCGAACTGGTAGCCGTCGAACAACTCGACGGTGGACGCCATGCCGCCGGCGTAGAGCTTCGATTCCAGGCATAGTGTGCGCAGCCCGGCCTTCTGCAGCAGCACCGCGGCGGCCAGGCCGTTGTGGCCGGCACCGATAACGATCGCGTCAAACCTAGTTTCAGAACCAGTCATGCTCCCTGCCCTCCAGGAATGCAGGCTGGCATGCGCCCAAAGTTTTGTCAATTATGACGAAACTGGGTAGCGCGCCCAGGCGTCGGTGAAGCCGGCGCGTAAAGATTCCAATGCCACATGGCAGACCCGCGCCAGCTCGCCCAGTGACCGATTGTCGCCCAGCATCCAGACTTCCATCGCGCCGAAGACCGCCGCGCCGATGCAGCGCGCGGTCACCGCCATGCGCAGCCGCTCGTCCGGGGGTGGCTCGGCTGCACAGCTACGGCGCTGCAGCCGCGCGGCGATGGCGTCGGCGAAGTCGGCTTGGACATCTTGAATATGGCGGACGATGCGGCTCGGGTCCAGCTCGCCGCCCCTTAACGTGGCGATTTTCGTCACTGCTTCAACGTCATAGGGAAATGAGAAGATGGCCGCCTGCACCGAATCGATGATCGGTTCTTCGGCCGGCCTGTCGTCCAGCGCCGCGCGAAACCAGTGCAGTCCGGTGTAGTCGGCAAACAGCAAATCGTGCTTGGAGCGGAAGTGGCGATAAAACGTCCGCAGCGACACCCCGGCGTCGGCGGCGATCTGCTCGGCCGAGGTATCTTCGACACCCTGGGCCAGAAATCGCACCAGCGCAGCCTGCCGCAGCGCTTCCCGCGTGCGCTCGCTGCGCGCTGTCTGCGCTGGCCGGACCATGGCAGTAAGGTACCCCAGTTTCTGTTGTGTCATTATTGACAAAACTTATCGGCGAGGTGAGACTGCGCCCATGGTGTCGCTTCTCGTGCATGCAGTTCTCGGGCTTTCGGTGATCGTCTGGATCGTCGCGTCGAACTCGAACGTTTTCTCCCGACCGTCCAGCGGGCCGTCCGTGTCGCCGCTGGAGGCGGTTTATTACCTCGTCGGCATCGCGTCGGTCGTGCTGGGCTGGTGGTTCAATGTCCATTTCGTGCAGCAGTACGCGAACGGGTCGACGAACCCGATCTGGGGACCCGGCAGTTGGTCGGATTACATCCGATTGATGTTCACCAATCCGGCGGCCAGTTCGGCGAGCCAGGACTACACGGTCGCCAATGTCATTCTGTTGCCGCTGTTCACCATCGTCGACGGATACCGGCGAGGGCTACGGCACCCGTGGCTGTATTTCGTCTCCAGCCTGTTCACCAGTTTCGCGTTTGCGTTCGCCTTCTACTTCGCCACCATCGAACGCCAGCGCCGTCATGCCCAAACTTCGAACGTGTCAACGCCGGTGGACGCCTAAGCCTCAGGCCACCGGCTCGAGCAGTTCGACGCCGACGAACGGCACCAGCGCGTCGGGAACCCGCACACTGCCGTCGGGCCGTTGGTGGTTTTCCAAGATGGCGACCAGCCAGCGGGTGGTGGCCAAGGTACCGTTGAGCGTCGCGGCGATCTGCGGCTTGCCGCCGGTATCGCGGTAGCGGGTGGCGAGCCGGCGGGCCTGGAAAGTGGTGCAGTTCGACGTCGAGGTCAGCTCTCGGTAGGCGCGCTGCGTCGGTACCCAGGCCTCGCAGTCGAACTTGCGAGCCGCTGACGAACCGAGATCGCCTGCGGCCACGTCGATTACCCGATACGGCACCTCGATGCGGGCCAGCATCTCTCGCTGCCAGCCCAGTAGCCGCTGATGTTCGGCCTCGGCGTCGGCCGGCGTGCAGTAGACGAAACCTTCGACCTTGTCGAACTGGTGCACCCGGATGATGCCGCGGGTGTCCTTGCCATAACTGCCGGCTTCGCGGCGGAAGCACGACGACCAGCCAGCGTAGCGCAGCGGCCCGCGGGACAGGTCGAGGATCTCGTCGGCGTGGTAGCCGGCTAGCGGCACCTCGGAGGTGCCGACGAGGTAGAGGTCGTCGGCCTCCACCCGGTACACCTCGTCGGCGTGCGCACCGAGGAAACCGGTTCCCGACATCACCTCCGGGCGCACCAACACCGGCGGAATGACCGGGATGAAACCGTTTTCTGCCGCCAGCCGGATTGCCAGCTGCAGCAGTCCCAGCTGCAGTAATGCCCCCCGACCGGTCAGGAAGTAGAACCGCGAGCCTGACACCTTGGCCCCGCGTTCCATGTCGATCAGGCCCAGCGTCTCGCCGAGTTCCAGGTGATCTTTCGGGTCGCCGATCGCGGCCGGCTCACCGACCAGGTCGAGGACGGTGTAGGCATCTTCCCCACCGGCCGGAACGCCGTCGATGATCACGTTCGAGATCGCCATGTGGGCAGCGGTGAACGCCGCCTCGGCTTCGGCCTGCGCTACCTCGGCCGCCTTCACTTTGTCGGCCACGTCGCGGGCCTGCTCCAGCAGCTTCGGGCGCTGATCGGCCGACGCCCTGCCCACTTCCCTGCTGACGGCTTTCTGGTCGGCGCGCAATGAATCGGCTGTCGAGATCGCGGTCCGCCGTGCGGTATCGGCTGCCAGCAGCGTGTCGACCAAGGCCGGGTCCTCGCCTCGACTGGTCTGGGACCGGCGCACGGCATCGGGGTTTTCGCGGAGCAGCTTCAGGTCGATCACGGCCTAGAACCCTACGCGGACGGCGACCGCCAGCGATAACCACATGGATTACTTCTGCATCAGCTGTCACGGGACCCGGTGGGCCTGTCAGAATAGAGCCAATGTCGAACGCTTCCGGGCAGCACGAGCCACCGGCCAGCCGGCCGCGGCTTAGACTGCCGCGGGTCGAGTGGCTTGACGCGTTGCAGGCGTCGGCCACTCGGCGCGCGTTGCTGCTGACGGCTCTGGGCGGTCTGCTCATTGCCGGCCTCGTCACCGCCCTGCCGATCGGCAATGGTCCCGGTCGGCTGACCGGCTACATCGACCCGGTGCCCAGCACGGGCTCGAAGGGTAATGACGCTTTCAACCACGCCACCAGCGGCAACTGCCTGATGTGGCCGGATCGGATGCCCGAAGCGGCGACCATTGTCGACTGCAAAGACGAGCACCGGTTCGAGGTCGCCGAGTCGATCGACATGCGCACGTTCCCCGGTTCGGAGTACGGGCCGGACGCCCCGCCGCCGTCGGCCACCCGCATCGAGCAGATCAGCCAGGAGCAGTGCGAGTCGGCTGTGCGGCGCTACTTGGGCGCCAAGTTCGACCCGAACAGCAGGTTCATCATCAGCATGTTGTGGTCCGGCGACAAAGCGTGGCGGCAGTCCGGAGAGCGGCGGATGCTATGCGGCCTGCAGCTGCCGGGCACGGGCAACGAACAGGTCGCCTTCAAAGGCAAGGTCGCCGACATCGACCAGTCCAAGGTATGGCCGGATGGCACCTGCCTGGGTATCGACCCGTCGACCAATCAACCCACTGACATTCCGATCGACTGCGCCGCACCGCACGCGATGGAGGTCACCGGCACGGTCAACTTGCTCGCCAAGTTCCCCGACGCGCTACCTCCCGAGCCCGACCAGGACGCCTTCATCAAGGACTCGTGCACCCGGCTGACGGACGCCTACCTCGCGCCGGTTCAGTTGCGCAGCACCACTCTGACGCTGATCTACAGCACGCTGTCGCTGCCGAGCTGGTCGGCCGGCAGCCGGCAGGTCGCCTGCAGCATCGGGGCGACGCTGGGCAATGGCGGGTGGGCGACATTGCTGAACAGCGCCAAGGGGCCGCTGCGGATCAACGGTCAGCCGCCCGTTCCGCCACCGGACATCCCGCAGGAGCGGCTCAACCTGCTGCCGATCCCGATGACTCCGGATACCGGCGGATCCTCTTCGTCGTCGTCGGCCGGATCAAGCAGCCAACAACGACAGGGCAACCAACACCTGCCGGGACAGCCGGCCGCGCCGGAGCAGCCCGCACCGGCAGCACCACCCCCGCCGGCTCCGCCGGCCCCGGGCGCCCCGGCTCCCGAAGGACCGCCGCCGCCACCACCACCGGCTCCCGAGGCGCCGCCTCCGCCACCACCACCGGCTCCCGAGGCGCCGCCTCCGCCGCCTCCGCCACCTGCGCCGGAAGCTCCACCGCCACCACCACCACCCGCACCGGGCGGATAGCCGTGCGGATGGATCCGCAACGGTTCGACGAGTTGGTGTCCGACGCACTCGACTTGATCCCGCCGCAGCTGGCTGCCGTGATGGACAACGTGGTTGTGCTGGTCGCCGACCGTGACCCCGAAGAAGCCGATCTGCTCGGCCTGTATGAGGGCGTGGCGTTGACCGAGCGCGATTCCACCTACGCCGGTTCGCTGCCGGACACCATCACGATCTACCGCGACGCGCTGATGGACATCTGCGACGGCGAGGACGAGGTCGTCGAGGAGGTGAAGATCACCGTGGTTCACGAGATCGCCCACCACTTCGGCATCGACGACGACCGGTTACACGAACTGGGCTGGGCCTGAGCAACTTAAGGATACGACGGGCGCGGCGTCGCGGATCTGTGGGCGATCGGTGCTAAGAACGGCACATGAACACCACCGACTGCCGCGACTGCCGGGCAGGCTTGGAACACTGCCACGGC
>DASZKQ010000316.1:0-7715 GCA_035552835.1 Mycobacterium sp.
GTGTTCCCGCGCGAGGTCGAGGACGTCGTCGCCGAACATCCGGCGATCGCGCAGGTGTGCGTCGTCGGCACACCGGACGAGAAGTGGGGCGAGGCCGTCACCGCGGTGGTGGTGCTGCGCGCCGACGCGGGGTCCGATGACGACGCGATCGAGGCGATGACCGCCGAGATTCAGGTGGCGGTCAAGGATCGCAAGGGCTCGGTGCAATCACCCAAGCGGGTGGTGGTCGTCGACGCGTTGCCGCTGACCGGGTTGGGCAAGCCGGACAAGAAGGCCGTTCGCGCGCAGTTCTGGGAGGGCGCCGGCCGCGCCGTCGGGTGAACTGCGCGAGCGTCACTGCCAGGGGCCGATTCCGCCGACCTTGTCGATGCGGATGTGCGTCACGAACCCGGGCGGCGCGCCCTCAGGCGGGAACGTGGTCGGGTCAGCCAGCGCCTGCGCCAGCGTCTTGAGCAGCTCCGGTGCGCCGCCCTCCTCGATCCACGCGGTCCCCTCGATCGCCAGATACGGCCGCATGGCTTTGCCGGGATCCTGCGTCGACACGATCGTCACACCGACGCGCGGATCGCGGCGGATGTTGCGGACCTTCTTGTGCTCGCCCAGATGGGCACTTACCAGTTCGTCGCCGTCGGGCGTGGACCGCAGCCCCACCCAGACCACCGTCACTTGAGGACTGCCATCGGGATTCAGGGTGACCAGGGTGGCGTCGGCGCCGTCACCGATGAGCTCGCGGGCTGCTTGGTTGAGTTTCATGCAGACTTCTACCGCTGCGCGCGACGATTCATTCCCGCGGGCTGCACGCCGGCCACCAGCAGGTCGAGCAGACGGCCGGTCTGGGCTGGTGATGCGCTGGCCAAGAAGATCCCGATGAGGCTGGACACCACATCGTCGGCTTGCACGTCGGAGCGCAGGCTGCCGTCGTCGGCGCCCGCATTCAACAACAAGTCGACGGCACCGGTGATGCTGTCGCGAGTCTGGCTGGGTTCCATGGCGCCGGAGTCGAACATCGCGTGTAGCGACTCGGCCATCCCGCGCTTGGCGGCCACGAAGCTTGCGTAGCGGTCCATCCAGCGGCGCAGCGCCGTCTCGGGCGGATGCCGCTTGAGCAGCTGTTCGGCGGCCGCGGCCACTTCGGCGAGTTCGGCACGGTAGACGGCCTCGACCAGCGCCTCACGGCTGGGGAAGTGGCGATAAAGAGTGCCGATTCCGACCCCGGCGTCGCGGGCGATCGACTCGAGCGACACCGGCCGCCCGTCCGCGGCGGCGAATGCTGCGGTCGCCATCTCAAGCAACTTTTCCCGGTTCCGGCGCGCGTCGGACCGGACGCTCCCAGCCAATACGGAGGCTCCTCCGCTTCTGCTACCATCAACAAGCGGAGGGTCCTCCGCATTTCTCCAGTGTCTCACGACAGGAGCACCGTGACAGACAACCCAAAGCCCGGCGGTATTGGCCTGATCGGTACCAGGACGGTTGCCCGGGTCGGCTACGGCGCCATGCAACTCGACGAGGCGGTGTCCGGACACGACGCCGCGGCAGTGCTACGCCGCGCCCTGGAGCTCGGCGTCAACCACATCGACACCGCGTCGTTTTATGGCCCCGGCGAGGTGAACCGGCGGATACGCCAGGCGCTGGCGCCTTACCGCGACGATCTCGTCATCGTCAGCAAGGTGGGTGCGCGATACATCGGCGAACAACCGGTACCGCTGGCTTCGGCACAAAAGCCCCCAGAGCTGCGCGCCGCCGTTGAAGACGATCTGCGCGAGCTCGGCCTGGACTGCGTCCCGGTGGTGAACCTGCGCCGCCTCGACCTCGGGCCCGGTCTGGCCGCCGAGGGAGATCAGCTCGTCGACCTCGACGACCAACTCGCCGAGATGATCGCGCTGCGCGACGCGGGCAAGATCGGCGCGATCGGTATCAGCAACGTGCCACTCGACGTGCTGCGGCGAGCGCTGCCGGCGGGCATCGTCTGCGTGCAGAACGCCTACAGCCTGCTCGACCGGGGCCACGAAGCGATGCTCGAGCTCTGTAAAGCTCAAGGCGAGGAAGGAATAGCCTGGGTGCCGTTCTTCCCGCTCGGGTCGTCGTTCCCCGGCTTCCCTAAGGTGGCCGACAACGAAGTGGTGCGCGAGATCGCCGGCGACCTCGATGCCACACCGGCCCAAGTGGGGCTGGCCTGGCTGCTGGCTCACGCGCCGAACACCTTGCTGATCGCCGGCACCCGGTCGATCGCACATCTCGAAGAGAACATCGGCGCGGCGAACGTCGCGCTGAGCGCCGACGCGATCGCGCAGCTGGACGCGGTCTGCCCGCCGGATCAGAGTCCACGCTACGAGCACGGCGTCGAAAGGTTCACCGAAAGCCGTTGATGCTCAGCTGATTACGGCGCCGACCAGATGACCTATCAGGTAGGTAACGGCCAGGGCCAGGCCGCCGCCGACGAAATTGCGCAGTGCCGCGCGATGCTTCGGCGCCCCGCCCAGACGCGCCGACACCGCCCCGGTGATCACCAGCGCCAGTAGCACCGCCACCACGGTGACCGGGATCCGCAGCGTGATCGGTGCAGCCAGGATCGCTATCAGCGGCAGCAGCGCGCCGATGCTGAACGACAACGCCGACGACACTGCCGCCTGCCATGGGTTGGTCAGCTCCGTGGGATCGACGCCGAGCTCCACCTCGGCGTGTGCGGCGATCGGATCATGGTCGGTGAGTTCCTCGGCGACGGTTCGGGCCGTCGCCGCCGACAACCCCTTGGCTTCATACAGCGCCGCGAGTTCGTCCAGCTCGGCAATCGGATCGTCATTCAGCTCCCGGCGCTCCTGCCCCAGCAGCGCCTGCTCGGTGTCGCGCTGAGCGCTCACCGATACGTATTCGCCCAGTGCCATCGATACCGCGCCCGCCACCAAGCCGGCGATTCCCGCGGTCATGATCGGGCCACGTGCGACGGTCGCCGCGGCAACGCCCACGACGATACCTGCGGTTGACACGATCCCGTCGTTGGCGCCCAGTACCCCGGCGCGTAGCCAATTCAATCTGGCCGACACCGAACCCAGGTGCGGCTCATGCGGATGCGATCTAGGCACGGAGCCACACACTAGCGCTGCCAAGCTGACGGGTACCGTCGCCGGTATGGCCAGCAGCAAACCAGTCCGGCCGCCGTGGTGGCTAAAACCGGCGAACAAGGTCTTCATCCAGATGTCGCGATTGGGCATGAGTTTCGGCGGTGAGAGCCCGGTCGTGTTGACGGTGCCCGGCCGCAAATCCGGTCGCGAGCGGTCGACCCCGGTCACCCCGATGACCGTCGACGGCCAGGAATACGTCGTCGCCGGATTCCCCGGCGCCGACTGGGTGGCCAACGCGCGAGCCGCAGGACAGGCCACCGTGTCCCGCGGCCGAAAAGTACGACGGGTGAAGATGGTGGAGTTGTCCGACGACGATGCGCGGCCGTTGCTGCGGGTCTTCCCGATCGAGGTGCCCACCGGTGTCGGCTTCATGAAGCGGACCGGGCTGGTCACCGAAGGCAAGCCTGAGGAATTCGAGGCGCTGGCCGGCCGCTGCGCGGTGTTCCGGCTGGACCCGGTGTAATCCGATGAGCGACAACCCTTTTCACGCTGAGGACTGGAAGCCGGTCGACGGATTCGCCGAGCTGACCGATATCACCTATCACCGCCACGTCACCGACGCCACCGTGCGGGTTGCGTTCGACCGGCCCGAGGTGCGCAACGCGTTTCGACCGCACACCGTCGACGAGCTCTACCGGGTGCTGGATCACGCCCGGATGTCGCCCGACGTCGGGGTGGTGCTGTTGACCGGAAACGGGCCGTCGCTTAAAGACGGCGGTTGGGCGTTCTGCTCCGGCGGGGATCAGCGCATTCGCGGCCGCAGCGGCTACCAGTACGCCGCCGGCGAGACCGCGGACACCGTCGACGCCGCCCGCGCCGGCCGACTGCACATCCTGGAGGTGCAAAGGCTGATCCGATTCATGCCCAAGGTGGTGATCTGCCTGGTCAACGGATGGGCGGCAGGCGGCGGACACAGCCTGCACGTGGTCTGTGACCTCACCCTGGCCAGCCGCGAGCACGCCCGGTTCAAGCAGACCGACGCCGACGTCGGCAGCTTCGACGGCGGCTACGGCAGCGCATACCTGGCGCGGCAGGTGGGTCAGAAGTTCGCCCGCGAGATCTTTTTCCTGGGCCGCGACTACACCGCTGAGCAGATGCACGCGATGGGCGCAGTCAACGCCGTTGTCGACCACGCTGAACTGGAGTCGACAGGTGTGCAGTGGGCAGCCGAGATCAACGCGAAATCGCCTCAGGCACAACGGATGCTGAAGTACGCGTTCAACTTGCTCGACGACGGGCTGGTGGGCCAGCAGCTGTTCGCCGGTGAGGCGACCCGGCTGGCATACATGACCGACGAAGCCGTCGAGGGCCGCGATGCATTCCTGGAGAAGCGGCCTCCCGATTGGAGCCGGTTCCCGCGCTACTTCTGACGCGGCTGCCTTCATCGAAATCGACGGCAGCGCGGAAAAGTTCGAGTAGGCGTCACGCTAACGCAGATGTCGGCGATACCCGCGGCGGGCGAGCGCTCGATATACGCGGCTGATGACTTCGTCGGGTCGATGCTCGTTGACCACGCGGATCACGTGCCAACCCAGGTCTTGCGTCTTGGCCAGCCTGTTGATGTCCTTCACGAACTGCCTGCGGTCTGTGCGGTGCTGGTCTCCGTCGTACTCGGCAGCCACCTTGTACTCCTCCCAACCCATGTCCAGCATGGCCACGAACTGGCAGCCGTCGTAGACCGCTATCTGGGTAGTGGGTGCCGGTAAACCGGCGTCGATGAGCAAGAGCCGCAACCAGGTCTCCCTCGGCGATGCTGCGCCCCCATCTATCAACGGCAATACGTCCCGAAGTCGTCGCGAACCTCGCGCACCGCGGTAGCGCTTGGCGAGCATGTTGACGTCTTCGCGCGAGAACGGGTTCGCGCGCATCAGCGCATCGATTCGTGCCAGCGCTGCACTGCGGGGTAGGTGACGACAAAGATCGAAGGCGGTACGTGCCACGGTGGTCACCGGTAGCTGCTTGACCCGCGTGACTTCGTCTCCATCGAGTGTTTCGTTGCGGACTACCAGCCCACGCTGCGGTCGGGCGCTTGGCGCGACGAGCTCGATCGGTGTCTCCGCGTCAACCCATTGCGCGCCATGCAGCGCCGACGCGGCGACACCGGCAACCACCGCCCGCCGCCTCGACCACAGCCACGCCGCGAGGATGCGATCGTCGAGCGACGGCGCATCCCACTTTGGCACGTAGACGTCGCGGAAGAGGGGCCTGTGCCACCGACGCAACTGATGCTCTGTCAACACCCCGGTAGCGATTGCTTCGCTACCGATCAACACCCCACCCATGCACCGATAGTGGCCTTCGGCACCGACACCTTCTCCGAAATCGACGGCAGCGCGGAAAAGCGCGAGTAGCGCTCACGCTTACGTCAATGTCGGCAAATTTAGGCGCCCCCTAGACTCGCGTCCTGTGAGTAGAAGCCCGCTTAGACGATTGGCCGACCAGTTCGTACTGGCCACCATGCGCCCGCCCATCGCGCCGCAACTAGCGGCATACCGCCCGGCCGCCAAACCCGTCGACCTCGACGGCAAGCACATCCTGCTCACCGGGGCGTCGTCGGGGATCGGCGAGAGCGCCGCCGAGGAGTTCGCCCGCCGCGGCGCCACCGTGGTCGCCGTGGCCCGCCGGCAGGACCTGCTGGATGCGCTGGTGGGCCGAATCGAAGACCGCGGCGGCACCGCGATCGCGATCCCCTGCGATCTGTCCGACATGGACGCCGTCGACGCGTTGGCCGCCGATGTCGAGCAGCGTCTTGGCGGGGTGGACACCCTGATCAACAACGCCGGTCGCTCGATCCGCCGGCCGTTAATCGAGTCGCTGGAACGCTGGCACGACGTCGAGCGGACGATGGTGCTCAACTACTACTCCCCGCTGCGCCTCATCCGCGCGATCGCACCCGGGATGCTTGAGCGCGGCGACGGGCACATCATCAACGTCGCGACGTGGGGGGTGTTCAGCGAGGCGTCACCGCTGTTCTCGGTGTACAACGCGTCGAAGGCCGCGCTGTCCGCGGTCAGCCGGGTAATCGAAACCGAATGGGGCGCAAAGGGTGTGCACTCGACCACGCTGTATTACCCGCTGGTGGCCACCCCGATGATCGCGCCGACCAAGGAATACCGGGGGTTGCCGGCGTTGACGCCGCACGAGGCAGCCGGCTGGATGGTCACCGCCGCCCGCACCCGGCCGGTACGGATCGCGCCGCGGATGGCCGTCGTCGCGCAGGCACTAGACACCATCGGTCCCGGTTTGGCGACCACGCTGATAAGACGGCAGCGGCTTCAGCCCGGCGACGATGCAGAGCGCAAAGCGCGATGAGGAGGAGCCGGGCCATTTACTTCAGCCCGGCGACGATGCAGAGCGCAAAGCGCGATGAGGTGGGGGCACCCCCAGCCGCGCAGCGGCGAGGGGGCGAGTTGGGCAATCGATCCTGCCCAACGCGTGATAGACACGAGGGCATGGAGATTCTCGCCAGCCGGATGCTGTTCCGGCCGGCGGACTATCAGCGGTCGCTGAGCTTTTACCGCGACGAGCTCGGGTTGGCGATCGCCCGCGAGTATGGGGCGGGCACCGTGTTCTACGCCGGCCAGTCACTGATCGAGCTGGCCGGCCACGGCGCGCCGGACCACCCGGCCGGGCCGTTTCCGGGCGCGCTGTGGCTGCAAGTGCGCGATCTCGCTGCGACGCAAGCGGAGCTGGAGAGCAGAGGCGTGTCGATCGCCCGCGAGGCCCGCCGCGAACCATGGGGTCTGCACGAAATGCATGTGACCGATCCCGACGGCGTAACCCTGATCTTCGTTCAGATTCCCGGTGATCACCCACTGCGCCGCGACGTCAGGGGTCAACGCCGTGAGGCGGAAGGTTAACCTGAAGCGAACATCTGACGACGAGTGCAATATACCTGGGATTCGCTTCCCGGTTCTTTCGACAACGGCACGCGCATACCCCCAGAATTAGGCCCGTGAACCTTCAGTTGTTCCTCTTGATCATCGTCGTGATCACAGCCCTCGCATTCGATTTCACCAATGGGTTCCACGACACCGGCAATGCCATGGCAACCTCCATCGCCAGCGGTGCGCTGTCGCCGAAGGCCGCGGTGTCGCTGTCGGCGGTGTTGAACCTCGCCGGAGCGTTCCTGTCCACCGCTGTTGCCGGGACGATCGCCAAGGATTTGGTGAACGGTCATCTGGTGACACTGCAACTGGTCTTCGCCGGTCTGGTCGGCGGGATCGTCTGGAACCTGGTGACCTGGCTGCTGGGTATCCCGTCCAGCTCCTCGCATGCCCTGGTCGGTGGCATCGTCGGTGCCATGATCGCCGCGGTCGGCGGACACGGGGTGATCTGGACCGGTGTGGTGTCCCGCGTGCTGATCCCGGCCCTGGTGTCGGTGCTGTTGGCCGGGGTGGTCGGTGCGGTCGGCACTTGGCTGGTTTACCGGCTCAATCGCGGCGTTCCGGAGCAGCGCAGCGAGGGCGCTTTCCGCCGCGGCCAGATCTTCTCGGCATCGCTGGTCTCGCTGGCACACGGCACCAACGACGCGCAGAAGACGATGGGCGTGATCTTCCTGGCGCTGATCTCCTACGGCGCCGTCAGCAGGACCGC
>DASZKQ010000317.1:0-1613 GCA_035552835.1 Mycobacterium sp.
TGCGAGGACCGCCAGTGCGTCGAGGGACCGACCATGTCCCATTCCCAGGTGCTGGAATGGATCTCCGGGTCGTTCATCCAGTCCCACTGACCGTGGATGATGTTGTGGGCGAGTTCCATGTTCTCGACGCATTTGGCCGCAGCCAGCGTGACAGTCCCGAGCATCCAACCCGATCTGGTTTTGCTCATACCGATGGTGAGCCGTGCCGCGATCTCGAGGCAGCGCTGAATGGCGATGGCGCGAAGAATGTGTCGGCGGTCCTTGGCGCCCCGAGACTCCTCGATGTCGCGACGTATCGCGTCGAGCTCGGCCGCCAGGGCTTCGACATCCGCGTCGCTCAGATGGGCGTACTCAGGTACTTCGGTGATGGCCATCGAGGCTTACCGTCCCCGTACCGGGTCGCCGGACGGCCCCGTTCGCACGAGCGCGCGCGACGACCAGCCGAACAGCTGTGGCATTTGTCTATACCTGCTTTATCGGCTTTACGCCGTCCGTCTGATCGAGCTCTGGCGGTGTAGCACGCCGAACACTACACGGCCCGCGTCACAAGATGGTCGCCACGAGATCTCGATGCCCGAGCCAGCAGGTTTAAGGTGGGCCGTATGCCACTCGAAGGTGAATATGCCCCCAGCCCGTGGGACTGGGCTCGCGAACAAGCCGATAAGTACGCCGAATCCAATGGAGCAGACGCCGCAGACATGAAGGGCAAGCCCATCATTCTGCTGACCACGGTCGGCGCCAAGACCGGAAAGCTCCGCAGGACCCCGCTGATGCGTGTCGAACACGACGGCCAGTATGCCGTCGTCGCGTCGCTGGGCGGTGCACCGAAGAACCCGGTCTGGTATTACAACATTGTCAAAAACCCGCGCGTCGAACTCCAGGACGGCAGCGTCACCAAGGACTACGACGCCCGCGAGGTGTTCGGCGACGAAAAGGCCGTCTGGTGGGAGCGGGCCGTGGCCGCCTGGCCGGACTACGCCGACTATCAGACCAAGACAGACCGGCAGATTCCGGTGTTTGTGCTCACCCCTGTGCACTGAACGCGCAGCTTGGTGGCACCATTGACCGGTGTCCGCCGAATTGAGCCAGAGCCCGACCACCCGAGGTGGTGGGCCGGTTGCGTTCTTCTCGGCGGCCGATATCGACAGTGCGGCCACCCGAATCGCCGGCGTGGTCAGACCCACACCGCTAGAGCTCTCCGACCGGTTGTCCGCGACCACCGGTGCGGCTGTCTACCTCAAGCGTGAAGACCTGCAGACCGTGCGCTCCTACAAGCTGCGCGGCGCCTACAACCTGCTGGTGCAACTGTCTGACGACGAGAGAGCCGCCGGCGTGGTGTGCTCGTCGGCGGGCAACCATGCGCAGGGCTTCGCCTATGCCTGCCGGACCCTGGGCATTCAGGGCCGCGTCTACGTGCCGGCCAAGACGCCGAAGCAGAAACGTGACCGCATTCGCTACCACGGCGGTGAATACATTGAGCTGATCGTCGGCGGATCGACCTACGACCTGGCCGCCGAAGCGGCGCTCGCCGACGTGGGGCGCACCGGCGCCACGCTCGTGCCGCCGTTCGACGACCCGCGCACGATGGCCGGACAAGGCACTATCGCCGTCGA
>DASZKQ010000318.1:0-8188 GCA_035552835.1 Mycobacterium sp.
TCCCGACACCGCGCTGCGGGTCGCGGGTGCAGTGCTCGACCGAGCGGGCCGATTCCTGCCCTTCGACACCCCCTTCACCTCGGCGGGAATGCAGTACTACACGCAGATGCCGGCCTCCGATGATTCGCCGAGCGAGCGAGAGCTCGGCATCACCTATCGGGATCCAACCGAAACCGTCGCCGACACATTCGACGCGCTTCGCAGCGCCCCCGGCTAGGCCTGAAACATCAGGCCTTACTGGTTCTTTCGAGGATCCGGTGGAAGCCGACCAAGCCCGCACCGATGAATGGCACAGGGGCCAGCGTGGCGATCAGTGCGCTCTTGGTACCCACTAGGGGCTTGCTGCGCAGCCCGAGAAGAAGGTCGGCGCTATCGCTGATCAAACCGGCGGTCGCCCAGCGCCGGAATCCGCCGTCGCCCCCGCGCAGCCAGGCGGCACACCCACCCGACCCGAGGACCACATCGCGAATCCCGATCGTCTGCATCAGCAGTGTTTCGGTTCCCGATTCGGGCGAAAAGAACCGGCCCGGAGCCAGGACCATGGCGGCTCCCACTCCGACGCGCGCCGCGGCGACCACCGCCAAGATCGGCGGTGTTGTCCGGGCCCGGTCTCCCATCACGAGTCAACCCTAGCCGCGGCATAGGGACTCAGGAAGCCGGTCAGGCGGCGGGTTTGATCTCGAGGCCGACGTGAATCTTGTGGATGCCGCCGCGCACGATCGAGTGCGCATAGAACCACCACGCGTGGTACCAGTACCGCTTGAGCACGGCGTTGTAGACCCGCCGCGTCTCCGATTTCGGTAGTACCCGGGCGATGGCCTCGACCTCTTCGCTCTTGGGCTTACCCAATGCGAAGCTCTTGGCGATCGTGACCCGCGGTCTGTTGTTGATCCGCTTGGTTTTCCACGACCCGTTGTCGGTGATCACCAGGTGTGTCGCCGTCGGGCACACCCCAGATCGCTGTCGGTTTGGGGCGACCATCTTTGGTGAACGTCGTCAACAGCAGGTACTTGGATTGACGACATCCTGAAAACTGGGAGGCACGCATTCCTCTTCCGGTCGGTGCGAATTTGAGGGCACATACCCCGGCCGGGTTGTTCCCTAAACGTGGCTACCGCGGCGGTGGGAAATCGAGTAGCCAATTACCCTAATAGACCCGATCGGTCCGCGAGATACTCCAACCGTCAGAACCACTGCGGAAAGGGCAAACGATGACCGGATTTCGTGTTGGTGTGATGGACCCGATCGTTGCCGCTCGCCCGACGGCCGACACGCTTACCCGAGCGCAGTACCTAGGCGCGGTCGCCAACCGCGTCGACTCGTTTTGGGTTCCTGACCACCTCAACCAATTGGTCCCGCGATCATTGTGGAAGCAAGAGTATTGCGGCGCAACGAAGGTCGTGCCAAAGATCGACGCGAGCATGGAGCCGTGGACCATGCTCGGCCATATCGCTGCCCGCAACCGGGTCGGCCGCGTGCGCCTCGGCGTTGGTGTGACAGACAGCGGTCGACGCAACCCGGCCGTCACAGCGCAGGCGGCCGCGACGCTGCACTTGCTCACCCGCGGAAGGGCGATCCTGGGTATTGGTCCCGGCGAACGCGAAGGAAACGAGCCCTACGGGGTCGACTGGTCCACGCCCGTCGCGCGGTTTGAGGAGGCGATGGCCACCATCCGAGCACTGTGGGATTCCGGCGGCAAACTCGTCAACCGAGACTCGCCCTATTTCCCGCTGCGGAACGCGGTATTCGATCTGCCGCCCTATCGGGGAAAGTGGCCCGAGATCTGGATCGGTGCGCACGGCCCGCGCATGCTGCGTGCCGCGGGGCGTTACGGGGATGCCTATTTTCCCGGCTTCCCGCACCGGCCGGTGGACTACAAGCAACGTCTCGATGTGGTTCGGTCAGCCGCGTCTGACGTCGGTCGCGATCCGCTGTCCATCATCCCGGCGCTCGGGTTGTTTGTCGTCACCGGTCGCACCCGCGATGACGTCGATGAGGCGCTCGATTCTGAAGTACTCCGCGTGTTCGGACTCAACGCGTCCGATGAAGTTTTCGCTCGCCACGGTGCGCAGCACCCGCTGGGCGCAGGCTTCGCGGGTGCCCAGGATCTGGTCCCCTACGGCATGGACGAGCAGACGGCCTTGTCCCACCTGGCTGCCATCCCGTCGTCGCTGGTGCGGGAAGTCCTGCTCAACGGAACTCCCGACGAGGTCATCGACCAAGCCGCGGAGTGGCGCGATTGCGGGGTCCGTTACATGGTGCTGATCAATCTGAGCTTCTTCCAGCGAAGCCTGCGCAACGGGCTGGCTGCAGTAATGCCGTTCAACAAGATCGTCCGGGGGCTCAAGAAGCTCTAATGCGCGATCAGCGTATTCGAGGACGCGCGGTCCCGCGCAGGCTGCGTGGCCGATGACCGCCTCGGTGTGCGGAGATATCACCGAGATGACGGCGTCGGAATCCGGCGCCCCCAATTTCCCGTCGATGAAGAGTTGGTCCCTGTTGTACATCAAACTCCTTGGATCTCTTGAGATCTCGTGGCGGGAACATCAGGTGTTGCGACCGCCGTTGACCCCGAGTATCTGTCCGGTGATGTAGCCGGCTTCCTCGGAGGCAAAGAACGCACACGCCGCGGCGATGTCCTCGGGCCTGCCCACCCGGCGCACCGGCGTGCGTTCGATGTGGTCCTCCACGGTTCCGCCGAGTAGGTGCCGGCTCTCGGCGGAGCGCAGCATCGGCGTGTCGATAAATCCCGGCGGCACCGCGTTGACCGTGATCCCGCTCGGCCCATATTCGAGGGCAAGCGACTTGGTCAGGCCGTTCACCGCGGACTTCGCCGCCACATAGTGGGCCATAAACGGCTGCCCGGAGTACGTGCTGGACGACGAGATGTTGACGATGCGTCCCCAGCCGGCCTCGACCATGTCGGGCAGGACGGCCTGAATGGTGTGGAAAACGCCGTTCAGGTTGACATCGATCACCTTGGACCATTCCTGAAAGGACATGTTCAAGAACTTCTTGAAGCCCTCCACCCCGGCGGCGTTGACCAGCACCAGGATTGGGCCGAACTCTTCGCGGATCGCGGATATCGCGGTGTCGACCTGCGCACGGTCGGTGACGTCCGCGACTTGACCTGGCCCGTCGGCGGCGGGCGACACGTCGATGACGGCCACGCGAAATCCGTCACCGCGCAGCCGTTCGGCCACGGCGCGGCCAATGCCTGACGCACCACCGGTCACGACCGCTGTCTTCACGCTCAAGCCGTCCCTCCACCTTCCTGAGCGATCGCCCAGGCTGTTTGGCTTCACCTGCCTATCACCCCGCGCGCACGGCGGTCAAGCGCGGGTGTGAGGGCGCGTTCCTTGACCGCCGCAACCTGGAATGCGAGCATGACGAATACGTGATTTGGGCAATCGCTCAATGAAAGTAGGTCCATGACCGCATCACAACGCCCCAAGGCACGGGACACCACTACTCGCGACATGCTGGTGGCCGCGACGAGTCAGATCATGATCGAGGAGGGTTACGCCGCAGCCACGTCGCGGCGGGTGGCGGCTCAAGCCGGCGTCAAACCGGCGTTGGTGCATTACTACTTCCCCACGATGGACGAGTTATACCTGGATGTGTTCCGCTGCGGCGCCGCCGCGTACCTTGAGCGGCAAAAGGAAGCGTTGGCCTCCGACCGACCATTGCACGCGTTGTGGGATACCCTGATCGGACCCAAGGACACCCGACTGCTGCTGGAATTCATGGGCCTTGCCAACCATCGCAAGGAGATCAGGGCTGAGATTGCGGCGTGGCAGGAGCGATGGCGTGAAATGCAAATCACCGCACTGAACTTCGTCGTCCGCGAACACGGCCTTGACACAATCGAATTCCCGCCCGCGGGCATCGCGGTCGTCATCGCCTCGATCGGCCGCATGCTCATATTGGAGCAGGCGCTTGGCTCTTCCGGAGGTCACGAGGAGGCCGTCGCGCTGGTCAACCGATACCTGGACCGGTACGAGATGCCGAGCCCTAAGGCACGCCGCGGCTGATCTCAGGGAAGCACAAGCCGCAGCCGCTCCCAGCCCCGGACGGTGGATGTCGGCGCCAATTTCGCTGTGTCGTAGTCGATGTCCCACTCGGGCCATCGGTTGAGGATCTCGTCCAGTGCGACGCGCCCCTCCAGGCGGGCCAGGTTGGCGCCGAGGCAGTAGTGGACTCCTTTGCCGAAGGTGATGTGCGAAATGTTGTCGCGGTGGATGTCGAACGTATCCGGATCGGTGTAGCGGCGGGGGTCGCGATTGGCGGCACCGAAGAGCAGCAGCATGGCGCTGCCGGCCGGAACGGTGGTGCCGTAGCACTCGAAATCCTTTGCCATCCAACGGGCAACGTGGGGTCCGGTGGGCTCGAACCGCAGCGTCTCGTCGACGGTGCGGTTCAGCAGCGACCGATCCTCGTAGATCTCTCTACGTTGGTCGGGGTGTTCGGCGAGCACCTTGGCCAGCCAGCCGATCAGCCGGCCCGTCGTCTCGTTGCCCGCGCCGGCCACCACCTGCGTGTAATGCAGTATCTCCTTGCGGGTCAGCTTCCGGTGCACGCCCTGCTCGTCATCGAACTCGACATTGAGTAGCTGCGTCATCAGGTCGTCGGACGGGTTCTTGGATCGCCATTCGACGTAGTCGGCGTAGATCCGGCCATCGGCAATGGAGTCAGCGTCGGCGACCTTCAGCGGCGCGCCCGGCTTGGTCCGCAGGTTGGCATCATTGGCGTCGCGGACCGAGATCTGTTCGGACTCAGGAATTCCCAGCAGCATGCCGATCACTCGCATCGGCATCATCGACGCGAGCTCGGCGATGATGTCGAATCCTTCCGTTCCGACGAGCGGATCCAGGCACCGGATGCAGTATGCGCGGATCTGGTCCTCGATTTCGGCCATCCGGCGCGGGGTGAACACCCGCGACATCAGCCCGCGCAGCATCGTGTGCTCGGGCGGATCCTGAAACATCATGACGCCGCCGGGCATATCGAACTTCGACTGCACCAGCTCGAGGATGTCGCTGCGACGGTTGGAGAAGACCTGCCAGTTCGCCAATCCCTTTTCGACGTCGGAATGCCTTGATACAGCCCAGAAGTCATAGCGTTCGTTGTAGTAGATCGGCGCCTCCTCTCGCAGCCGCACATACGTCGGATACGGGTCGGCATTGATACCGGTGTCGTAGGGGTCGTAGTAGACGTCCGTGTCGTTGGTGACAGTCATCGATGCTTTCCTTACTTCAGGCAGCTGCCGGCATCCACGTTGAGCGCTACGCCGGTGATGTAGCGAGCCTCGTCGGAGGCCAGGAACAGCACGGCGTTGCTGATGTCTTCGGGGGTCACCCAGGGGATCGGCAGGATGTGAAAGCTCTGGCACACCGGCGCGAGATCGTCGGGGCCCGGGTTTTCCAGTTCGGGCCGAAAGGCTCGGTAGGTCTTCTCGTTCATCAGCAACGGGGAGTTCACGTGGGTCGGGAGAACAGCGTTGACCCTGATCATGCGCTGACCCAATTCGACGGCAAACGATCGCATCAGGCCGATCACGCCGTGCTTGGCCGCCACGTAATGGCCGACGTGCGGGTAGGCCTTGAAACCGGCAACGGAAGACGTCAAGACGATCGAGCCGCCGCGATCGCCTTGAAGGATGTGCGGGACGCCCGCCTTCACCGTTTTCCAGACCCCGCTGAGATTGACGTCGATCATCTCGTGCCACAGCGCCTCGTCGGCCTTGTGTAGCTTTCCCGCCGTCGTACCGATACCGGCGTTCGCCACGATGACATCCAGACGACCCAGCTGTTCGACACTGCCGTCGACAACAGCTCGCAAGGCGTCGAAATCGCGCACGTCGACTTCGGCGGTCACGACGCGGCCGCCGCCGTCCTTGACCATCCCCGCGGTCACGTCGAGATCTTCGGGCGTCGAACCGTCCGCGGGTGATGCGTCGAATTTGCGGCAGATGTCGACCGCGATGATGTCGGCCCCCTCCTGCGCCAGCCGCACCGCGTGGCTTCTGCCCTGCCCGCGGGCCGCACCCGTCACGAATGCGACCTTGCCGTCCATCCGGCCCACTGCAACCTCCGCCTAGCCGTTTTTGGGCGATCGCCCAAATTTGTGCGCAGGCCATTTCTAGCAGCATCACTACGAGCTCGTCAAGAGCCCGATTCGCCCGCCAGCGCAGCATCGATCAGCGTCGCCGCGGCCGCACGGGCATGCACGACCGGCGCGGTGTCGTTGAGCGACGTCGCCAAGGCCGTAGCGCCCTCGAACAACACGGCCGTGAAGATTAATCACACGCGTGTGAAAGCTTCGTTAAGACTGTGGCCGATCCCGCCGCTTACCGGCACCGTTGATGCATGACGCTGTTCGAGCTGATTCCGACGGTTACGCGAACCGCGTCCGGCGCGGCGCGACTGCGTGTCACGGCGGCATACGCGGTGTTGCTGATCGGAGTCTCTCTTACGCTGACAATGCTTGGTCCGCATGCGCGCGAGGCCGCCGTAAGCCGGATGAGCACCAACTTGCACAATCTGCGGCACGGCCACATGGGCACCTTGGTCGGCAGCGCGTTTGTCGACGCCAGCGGTGCGGTCTATGTCTGGTTGCCGGGCTTGGTGTGCTTGCTGGCGCTGGGCGAACTTATTTGGCGCAGCAAGGGTTTGGTCGTCGCGTTCGCCATCGGTCATATCGGTGCGACGCTGATGGTCGCCGTAGGGCTGGCCGCCGCGCTCGAGGCGGGATGGCTGCCGGCGTCCGTCGCGCGGGCCAGCGACGTCGGGGTCAGCTATGGCGCGGTGTGTGTTCTGGGCGCGCTGACGGCATCGATACCGTCGCGTTGGCGGGCAGTGTGGATCGGTTGGTGGCTTGGCGTGGCCTTGATCGCGGCCCTGGGAGCCGACTTCACCGCTTTCGGTCACATCCTGGCGCTGCTGCTGGGCATACGTCTGTCGTTCCAACTGCCTTCAACAGCGCACTGGACACCCATACGAGTGGCTTTACTCTGCGGCAGCGTCGCGTTCGGCTACTTCGTGCTGTCCGGATCGTTGATGGCCGCGCCGGTCGCGGGCCTGGCGGGTGCGCTCATCGCGTTCCTCGCCAGCCGAGTCCGGAAGCAAGACCGCATTGAGTTTCGCGAGTATGTCGGAGCCGATTAGACTCCCAATCGGTTCCGACGATTTACAGCGATAGAGCATTTGGCAATGCGCGCACCAACCATCGCTCGCCTCCTTTGTGCGGCGGTGGTGATGACATGGACGCCACTGAGCGCGTTCATCGATACTCGTTACGCTTTCGCCGGCCCGTGCCCCGACGTCGAGGTGGTATTCGCTCGCGGCACCAACGAACCTCCCGGCGTTGGCGGGGTCGGCCAGGCCTTCGTCGACTCCCTTAGGTCGCGCGTTGGTGGGCGGTCCGTCGGCGTGTACGCGGTCAACTACCCCGCCACCGACGATTTCGTGAGGAGCTCGTTAGCCGGGGCCGGCGACGCGGGCGGTCATGTCCAATCAACGGCTGCGAACTGTCCCAACACCAGAATGGTGCTCGGTGGGTATTCGCAAGGCGCGGGCGTGATCGATATGACCACCGACCAGCTGCCGCCCCAGATAGCGAGTCATGTCGCCGCGGTGGCGGTCTTCGGCAATCCAGAAAGTAACTTTGCGAGAACGCTGGGGGGCGGCCGGCTCCCGACGATCAGCCCGCTCTACCGCCCCAAGACGATTGACCTGTGCGTTCCCGACGACCCAATCTGCTCCGAAGGCAGAAACGCGACCGCACACGTTTTATATGTTCAGTCGGGGATGACCAACCAGGCCGCGGCATATGCAGCCGATCGGCTCTAGTTCGGTTCGCCCGACCGCCCCGATATCCGATCCTGCCCAGACGCTCAGGCCTACGACGAGTAGCGCCCGAGGCGGGCGGCGTCTTCCAGGAGATCGGCAGCGGCGGCAACGCTTTCGGCGGGTGTGGTCATCTGGGCGGCGACCTCACGGGTCCGACTGACGCAGTGCGGAGTGAGGATGGACCGCAGATCTGCGAGCAGCGATTTCTGGGTGGTCTGGAAGAAGGGCCGCCCGGCCCCGACTTCCAGTTGGCTGACCGCAGCCCCCCACATCGGCTGATCGACCGAAACCCAAAGTATCAACGTAGGGACTCCGGCCCTGATACCTGCGAACGTGGT
>DASZKQ010000319.1:0-4996 GCA_035552835.1 Mycobacterium sp.
GCCTATATCGGCTCGTGCTAGCACGGTGGTCCGGGAATCGACCGGTAGAGTTGGGTCCGAGCAAACCGGATAAGTAGGAGGAACGCGGGTGGCCCGGGTGGTTGTGCACGTGATGCCTAAGGCCGAGATTCTCGACCCGCAGGGTCAGGCGATCGTCGGTGCATTGGGGCGGCTTGGGCATGCTGGCATCTCAGATGTGCGGCAGGGCAAGCGGTTTGAGCTCGAAGTCGACGACAGTGTCGACGATTCGGCACTTGCCGAGATCGCCGAGTCGCTATTGGCCAATACCGTGATCGAAGACTGGACAGTAAGCCGAGAACCCCAGTGACGGCCCGTATCGGCGTCATCACCTTCCCCGGGACGCTCGACGACGTGGACGCCGCACGGGCGGCGCGGGTCTGCGGCGCCGAGGCCGTCAGCCTGTGGCATGCTGACGCCGACCTCAAGGGTGTCGACGCGGTGGTGGTGCCGGGCGGATTCTCCTACGGCGACTATCTGCGGGCCGGCGCGATCGCCAGGTTGGCCCCAGTGATGGGCGAAGTCATCGCGGCCGCCAACCGTGGGTTGCCGGTTTTGGGGATCTGCAACGGTTTTCAGGTGCTCTGTGAAGCTGGGCTGCTGCCCGGCGCGCTTGCCCGAAACGGCGGCCTGCATTTCGTCTGTCGCGATGTGTGGCTGCGGGTCGCGTCGACGGCGACGACGTGGACGTCGCGGTTCGAGCCCGAGGCCGACCTGCTGATCCCGTTGAAGTCGGGTGAGGGTCGCTACGTGGCCTCTGCCGAGGTGCTCGACGAGCTGGAAGGTGAGGGCCGCGTGGTGTTCCGCTATCACGAGAACCCGAATGGCTCGCTGGGCGACATCGCAGGCATCAGCTCAGCCAACGGCCGTGTCGTCGGGCTGATGCCGCACCCCGAGCATGCCATCGAGGCGTTGACCGGGCCGTCCGACGACGGGCTCGGCCTGTTCTATTCGGCGCTGGACGCTGTGCTGGCTGCGTAGTGACGGGTGGCGGTTCGGCGCAACGCGTGATCTGCCGCCAAATCCAGCGTGCTGCCTTGCGTCGAAAGCCCTGCGGCACTGCGGTATCGGTCAGCCCAGGACGGGGAAGCGCCGTTGGCGGGCCAGGCGGTTGAGCGCGGTCTGCATTATCGAGCGCACGTGGGCGTCGACCTCCTCGATGTTGGGATCGTCCCCGAAGCGGGCGGCGACGTCGATCGGCTGGAGCACCTCGGTAACTATCTTGGCGGGCAGCGGCACGTTCGGCGGAAAGATCACGCTCAGACCGAACGGAAACCCGAAGCTCACCGGCAGAATGTCCACCCGCGCCTTCGTAAGACGAAGCGTGCGGGCCAGCCAGTTTCCTCGGGTCAGGAACAGCTGGGTTTCCTGCCCGCCGATCGACACGGTCGGCACAATCGGCACGCCGGCTTCGATAGCGGTCCGGACGTAACCGGTTCGGCCGTTGAAGTCGATGGTGTTCTCGCTCAGCGTGGGTCGATAGGCGTCGTAGTCACCGCCGGGAAACACCAGCACCACTGCACCCCAGTGCAACGCCTCGGCAGCGTTTTCCGGACTCGCCTCGATGGCACCGACGCGGCGTAGCCACCCGTCCAGCGGGCCCAGGAACACCCCGTAGTGAGCCAGGGTGTACAGCGGGCGGTGGTAGCCGAAGGTGTCGTAGAAGGCCGACGCGAAGATAAACACATCTGGTGTCAACATGCCCCCGGAATGGTTGGACACCACCAACGCCCCGCCGGCCTGCGGGATGTTAGGCAGACCTCGCACCTCGGCGCGGTAGTACCTTTTGACCAGCGGCCCGACCACATTCTTTAGCTGCTTGGTGAACGACGGATCCCACTTGGCGATCTCGTGATTGTCCGCCGCACCAGTGCTGCTGCCCGCCATGCTGTGCCCTCAAATTTTCGCCGATGGTTTGTTGCCACTGATTTGCCAGCGACCCCGTTTTCAAACGTCGGCGTCCGCGCCACATGCTACTCTCCATTTAGGAGAATGGCATATCCGCTTGCTATGGGCCGACCGGGCATCGGCGGAAGATGGCCGAAAAGGTTCTTGTCACAGGCGGTTTCGGGCTGTTTGGATCGCAGACCGTGCGCCTGCTGGCCGCCGACGGGCAGCGTTAAGTTAACGAATCCCGGTAGGCCTCAAGAAGTCTCAGCCATACTTCGCTGATCGTGGGAAAGCACGGCACGGCGTGCCACAACCTGTCGATGGGCACCCGACCGGCGACGGCGATAGTGGCCGAGTGCAGCAACTCGGAGACGCCCGGGCCGGCCATCGTCACACCCAGCAGATATCCGTGGTCGACGTCGACCACCATGCGCGCCCGTCCGGTGTAGCCGTCCGCGTAGAGCTTGGCTCCCATCACGACGTCGCCGATTTCGATGTCTACCGCGCGCGCCCGGTGACCGGCCTGCTCGGCCTGCTCGGCCGACAGTCCGACCGCTGCGGCTTCGGGATCAGTGAAGAAAACCTGCGGAACCGCGTAATGGTCGGCGGTGGCCGCATGCGCGCCCCACGGCGCGGTGTCCAGCGGATGGCCTGCTGCCCGCGCCGCGATCGCTGCCCCGGCGATCCGCGCCTGGTACTTGCCCTCATGGGTAAGCAGCGCTCGATGATTGGCGTCACCGGCCGCGTAGAGCCAGCCGTCGTCGACCGCCCGGACGCGACAGGTGTCGTCGACGTCGAGCCAGCTGCTCGGGGTGAGCCCTATTGTGTCTAAACCGATGTTATCGGTCAGCGGCGCACGCCCCGTCGCGAACAGCACCTCGTTTACTTCCAGCTCGCTCCCGTCGCTCAATTCCAGGGTCACCGGCCCGTCGGTTCGGTGCAGCTCGGTCACCGAAACACCCACGCGCACATCAACACCCGACTCCCGAAGTCCGCGCTCGACAAGCTCGCCGACGAACGGCTCCATCCGGGGCAGCAGACCGGATCCACGTACCAGCAGGGTCACTGCGGCGCCCAAACCATTCCATGCGGTGGCCATTTCGACGCCGACGCCACCCGCGCCGACGACGGCAAGACGGTTTGGCACCGAGCTGCTATCAGTGGCTTTGCGGTTGGTCCACGGCCGGGCTTCGGCAATGCCCGGCAAATCTGGAAGCGCTGCGCGGCTTCCTGTGCAGATGACGACGGCGTGCCGGGCCGTGAGCAACGTTGCCTCGCCGTCAGCCGCGGTGACCGCGACGCGGCGGGGCCCGTCCAACCGCCCATGGCCGCGCACCAGGGTTGCCCCGATACCGGCCACCCAATCGGCCTGACCGGCGTCGTCCCAGTTGCTCACGTAGCGGTCTCGGCGTCCGAAGACGCCGACGGGGTTGATCTGGCCGTTGACCGCTTCGCGCGCGCCGTCGAGGTGGCCGGCATCGGCGACTGCGATGACCGGACGCAGCAGCGCCTTGCTGGGTACGCACGCCCAGTAGGAGCATTCACCTCCTACCAGCTCGCGTTCGACCATCGCCACACTGAGACCTCCGGCCCTGGCCCGCTCGGCGGCGGTCTGTCCCACCGGTCCTGCCCCGAGCACTACAACGTCGTAAGTATGTTCGGCTGTTGCCACTTTCGGCCCTTCCTTCGCTACTCATTGCCCGGTCAGTGGTCACCGCTATTGGCCGCGGTTTGCCAGCCTACTGGCACGAGTATTGAATGGGTCAGGTAACCCAAAATCTCCGGCGTGGGGAGACGTAGGACATGCCAGGACTGCAAGTGATCGCCCGCCACACAACTGCCGACGGTAGGCGCGATGCGGTATTCGCGGTCTTGCGCAAGCTGATTGAGGCCTCCAGAAGGGAGGCGGGCAACCTTGCCTTCGAGGCATACCTCAATATGGACGACCCGCGAAGCTACGTGCTGCTGGAGCGGTACACCTCGCGTGCCGCGTTCGCCGAGCACCGGGAGAGCAGCCATTTCAAGGAGCTGATGCTGGGCCAGATCCTGCCCAACCTGGAAAGCAGAGTGGTCGAGCAATATGACGTCACCGCCGAACCCGACGACGGCCAACTGCCATGAGTTTCCGCGACCTGCACTACGCCGACGAGCCATTGCTACTGCCCAACGCCTGGGATGTGTCCTCTGCACTCGCGTTCTATGACGCGGGGTATCGCGCGGTCGGTACCACCAGCTTCGGGGTCGCCGCGGCCGCCGGACATCCCGATGGCGGGCGGTCGAGCAAGGTGCCGACCAGCAGGCTGGTCACCCAGCTGCGCAACTTACCGGTCTATGTCTCCGCCGACGTCGAGGACGGTTATCACGATGATCCCGACGTGGTGGCCGGGCACATATCCGGCCTCGCTGTGGCCGGCATCAACATCGAAGACAGCACCGACGAGAAATTGATCAGCCCGCAGGCGAATGCCGCCAAAGTGTCTGCGATCAAAAAGCGTTCCCCCGACGTGTTTATCAACGCCAGAGTCGACACCTACTGGCTCAACCAGGATGCCAATGTCTCAGCCACGCTGCACCGAGCCGAAGCCTACGTCGAGGCGGGCGCTGACGGCATATTCATCCCCGGCGCATCGGATCCGGCCGATCTACGCCAGCTGACGGCCAACATTCCGGTTCCGGTCAATGTGCTCGTGGTGCCGGGGCTAAGCCTGGCCCAGCTGGCGGACTTGGGCGTGCGTCGAGTCAGCACCGGATCCCTGCCATATCGCTCTGCCATCAACACCGCGGTCGAGGTCGCGCAAAACGTCCGCAACGGCGTGCCTTCACCTGCGGCCAGCCCCTATCCGGCGATGCAAGCACGCCTGGTCGAATTCGACCGGCTGAACCACAGCGATTGAGCTGACCTCACGCGACGCCCTCCAACTCGAGCAGGGCTCGCTTGGCGGCCGGCCCACCGCGGTAGCCACCCAAGGCGCCGTCGGCGCGGACGACGCGGTGGCATGGCACCACGACCGGGATGGGATTAGTCGCGCAGGTTGTTCCGACGGCGCGAACGGCCTTGGGAGAACCGGCAAGTCGGGCCAGGGTGCCG
>DASZKQ010000320.1:0-2836 GCA_035552835.1 Mycobacterium sp.
CGTCGGGTCAAACACAACGCCCCGAAGCAGGAAATCGAAATCGGGATTCTTGCCCGGATCGTTCTTGCTTTCGTCGTCATGTGTCGTCGGTGCGATGCGCGACAACAGACTCGTGCTCCACCTACCCGCAGGACAATCGCCGGGCATGCCCCCTATTGGCGCAGGCGCCCAGGCAATCGCAGCTCCTCGCATCACATGTGGACCACATGCTTTGGCCGGCGGAAGGTAGCGGGTCTCGTTCATGCCAAGCGGCGCAAAGACATTCTGCTGAACGTAAACGTCTTCGGGTTCGCCGGTGAGTTTCTCGATCAGCGCGCCAAGCAGAATGAAGTTGATGTCGGCGTAGTTGAAAAACTCACCGGGAGGCGACTGCAGCGGCGTGGTGAGGGCACGGTGAATGCCTTCTGGTTTATCGGCTTCGTCCAGTCCCCACGGATCGTCGAGGCGTACGTCTTCCGGTTCGCCTGAAGTGTGCGTCAGCAACATGCGAACCGTCACCTTGGCACGCTGTGGATCGTTACCCGTGTTGAAGTCAGGCAAATACGTCTGCACGGGATCGTCGAAGGCAACCTTGCCTTGTTCGTAAAGCTGCATGACCGCGGTCGCCGTCGCGAGACATTTAGTCAACGACGCGATGTCGAAGATCGTGTCTTCGGTCATCGGCTCTGCAGGTGCAGGCGATCCATCTAGCCCCGGTTCGCCGGCAAGCTTGCGCGAGCCATAAGCCTCATGGAAGACGACCTTGCCAGCATGCCCGATCACCACCACGCCGCCTGGCGCCGTACCCGCCGCGATCGCGTCGTTCATCAGCTTGGAGACCGTTGCGAAGTCCGGTGCGGGAGCCGCATCGGGCGCCGGCGACGCAGGCGCGGGAGCCGCGACTGGCGCCGGCGTAGGCGTGGGAACCGCAACTGGCGGCGACGTTGCCTGCGCGATGTCCCTTACCGCTGGGCGCGCTGGATAGCCACACGAGGAAGCCGCCGTCAGGGTAACCAAGACAATCCCAACAGCAATTGCTTTTCGCACAGATGGCCCCGTCACGTGCTTGTACTCCGCCGATCGGCTGACCTGTGTGGCCGGTGCACCACACTTGTTGCAGAACCGTGAGTCCCGCGGCAGCTCGGTGCCACACGACCCGCACCGGAACTCTGTTGCGGTCATGTCGTCGCCGTGAATATGGCCCTGCTGCCGTCATGAGCATCGCTCACGCCAACATAGTGTCACCACTAGCCCGCCAGCATGCGCCATATCGCCGCTGCGATCCGGCGCGTGGGTAGCGCTATGCAGCACGTCAGGGCCTAGGTCACTGCAATGCCACCATCCCCGCCGGGATTCACCTCCGTGTCAGTTTGTCCGTCGAGCAACCAATACGTGTCAGGCCCAGCGCCGCATAGTCTGGCGCTCGTGGACTTTCGGGTATTCGTTGAACCGCAGCAAGGCGCCAGTTACTCCGACCAGCTCGCCGTCGCGCAGACCGCCGAGGCGTTGGGATTTTCCGCGTTCTTTCGGTCCGACCACTATCTGGCGATGAGCGGCGATGGACTGCCCGGCCCAACCGACTCCTGGGTGACGTTGGCCGGCATCGCCCGCGAGACGTCATCGATCCGGCTGGGCACATTGGTCACCTCGGCAACATTCCGCCACCCCGGCCCGCTGGCGGTCGCGGTCGCCCAGGTCGACGAGATGAGCGGCGGGAGAGTCGAATTCGGAATCGGTACCGGTTGGTTCGAACGGGAGCATGTGGCCTATGCGATCCCCTTCCCGCCGCTGCGCGAGCGATTCGCCCGGCTTACCGAACAGCTCGAAATGATTACCGGCCTGTGGACCGCACCGGTCGGGGAAAGCTTCGACTACGCCGGCACTCATTACGCGGTCAACGACTCGCCCGCTTTGCCGAAGCCGGTGCAACGGCCTCATCCACCGATCATCATCGGCGGGATGGGCGCCAACCGGACGCCGGCGCTGGCCGCGACCTTCGCCGACGAGTTCAACGTGCCCTTCGCCTCGTTGGACACCATCAAGACCCAATTCGAGCGAGTCCGCGAAGCGGTCGACTCGGTCGGCCGGCCCGCCGATGCGATGACGTATTCGGCAGCGTTTGTGGTGTGCGCCGGACGTGACGATGCGGAGATCAGCCGCCGAGCTGCCGCCATCGGGCGCGAGGTCGACGAGCTGCGGTCCAATTCTCCGCTGGCGGGCACGCCCAACGAGATTGTCGACCAGCTCGGATCGTTCGCGGACGTCGGCGTGCAACGGGTATATCTGCAACTGCTGGACCTGTCCGACCTCGAGCACCTGCGGCTTTTCGCCGATGCGGTTAGTCGGCAGCTCTGATGTCCTCGCCCGAAGCCGACGCGTCGGCCGGATGTCAGTAGCATCGGGGCGTGACAGGCTTCGGTTCTTCGGGTCCTCCAGACGACCCGAGCAATCGGCCAACACGGATGGCCAATTACGGCGCGGTCGACCCGCAGCCGCCGGGTTTTGACGACTACCCGGATTACTCCGCGCCGGCTGAACCGGAATCGCCGCCGGCTCCCTGGTATCGGAATCGCTCGTTGCTGGCCGTGTGGGCCACGATGGTTGCGATCCTGATCGTGCTGATCATCTACGGGCTCATCCAGATCTCCCACGGCGGCGGCGGCGAAACGTCGACCACCACGCCGTCAACGACACCCACCCGGTCGTCGACACCTACCCCGTCGACAACAACTCCGCCGCCGACGACCACCCCGCCGCCACCACCGTCCTCGACGCCCGTCGAGGAGCCGTCGGGTGGCAACGCTCCGCCTCCGGCCCAGGCCCCGCCCCCGGCCGAGCCGCCGCATCACCACCATTT
>DASZKQ010000321.1:0-5937 GCA_035552835.1 Mycobacterium sp.
GGCGCGCGGATGAACACCGCGTGCACCGGTTCGTCGAAGCCGTCGAACTCGACATCGCCTTCGAACGAGTCGACCTGACGTCCAAAAGCGTTGCGCCGCACGGTCATATCGATGCCGCCCAACGGCAACGCTTCCCGCCCACCGGCACCGGCGTCCAGGATCTCGCTGGCCAACAGGATCATGCCGGCGCAGGCCCCGTAAGCCGGGAACCCGTCGGCCAGCCGCGTGCGCAGCGGCTCCAGCAGGTCAAGGTCGCGCAGCAGATGGCTCATCGTGGTGGACTCGCCACCGGGGATGACCAGCGCGTCGACGGCCTCCAACTCACCACGCCGCCGCACCGGCACCGCCAAAGCTCCCGCCTCGCGCAGCGCCGCCAGATGCTCGCGGGTGTCGCCCTGCAGCGCTAACACCCCGACGCGGACCGCGTTCACTGCTGCGCCGGCCGGTATCCGCGCGCGAAACGAGTCAGGCCCTCCTGCATGACGGCGGCAACCATCTCGCCGTACTGATTGAAGATCTTGCCCTGGCACAGCGATCGCCCGCTGCAAGCCGACGGCGAGGACTGGTCGTAGAGCAACCACTCGTCGGCCCGGAACACCCGCATGAACCACATTGCGTGATCCAGCGACGCCACCTGCAGATGCGACCGCTCATCAAGGTGGGTGACCTGGGCCGATCCCAGCAGGGTGAGGTCGCTCATGTAAGCCAGTGCGCAGATGTGCAGCACCGGATCATCGGGCAGCGGATCGCGATGCCGGAACCACACCTGCTGCTGGGAAGCCTTTCGCGGCAGGAGTTCGAGTTGATCGCGCGGCACGATGCGGACGTCCCACTCCTCGAACTGCTTGAAGCCGGCGTCGTCGAACACCTTCATCGACTTCAATCCCGGCAGATCGTCCGGTGGCGGCGCCGACGGCATCACGTCCTGGTGGTGGATGCCCTCTTGATCGGTCTGGAACGACGCAGACATGGAGAAGATGGTTTGGCCGTGCTGGATAGCGTTGACCCGCCGGGTGCAGAACGACCCACCGTCACGCAAGCGCTCGACGATAAAAACTATGGGCGCCTTGGCATCTCCGGGTCGGATGAAATAGCCGTGCAGCGAGTGCACCAGGTGGCCGGGCTCGACGGTGCGCACCGCTGATACCAGCGACTGGCCGGCCACATGACCGCCGAAGGTGCGTTGCCAGTTGCCCGATTCCGGGCTGAACACGCTACCGCGGTAGATGTTGACCTCGAGTTGCTCGAGATCAAGGATCTTTTCGATCGACACGAAATGCTTACCAGCCGCGCTCGGCCAACCGATGCGGCGTGGCGATCTCCTCCACGTTGATGCCGACCATCGGCTCACCCAGCCCACGCGACACCCGGGCCAGCACATCGGGATCGTCGTAGAAGGTGGTGGCCTTGACGATCGCGGCGGCGCGCTGGGCAGGGTCGCCGGATTTGAAGATGCCCGAGCCGACGAAAACCCCTTCGGCACCGAGCTGCATCATCATCGCAGCGTCGGCCGGGGTCGCGATGCCACCGGCGGTGAACAGCGTGACCGGCACCTTGCCGGCCCGCGCCACCTCCACGACGAGGTCGTAGGGCGCCGCGAGTTCCTTTGCCGCCACGTACAACTCGTCGTCGGACAGCGAGCCCAGTCGACGGATCTCTCCGCCGATCGCACGCATATGGGTGGTGGCGTTGGACACGTCGCCGGTGCCGGCTTCACCTTTGGAGCGGATCATCGCCGCGCCCTCGTTGATCCGCCGCAGCGCTTCACCGAGGTTGGTGGCGCCGCAGACGAACGGCACGGTGAACTTCCATTTGTCGATGTGGTGGGTGTAGTCAGCCGGGGTGAGCACTTCGGATTCGTCGATGTAGTCCACACCGAGGCTCTGCAGGATCTGCGCCTCGACGAAATGCCCGATGCGGGCCTTAGCCATCACCGGGATGGTGACCGCGGAGATGATGCCCTCGATCATGTCCGGGTCGCTCATCCGCGACACCCCACCCTGGGCGCGGATATCGGCAGGCACCCGCTCCAGCGCCATCACCGCGACGGCGCCGGCGCCCTCGGCGATGCGGGCCTGCTCCGCCGTGACGACGTCCATGATGACGCCGCCCTTGAGCATCTCGGCCATCCCGCGTTTGACCCGCGCCGTTCCGGTCTGCCCGCTGCCGGTCGCGCCGTTGGGCGAAGCGGCGGTGTCCACTGCTGATCTCCTTCAACTGGTGTCGACCAATTCTAGTGGTCAACACCAAACGGTATTCCTGGCCGCCCTCGTGACAAGCTCGTCGAGATTGCACTGAGGGCTGCGATTGCCGACCCGATCACAGCCCTCAGCGCAATCTCGCGCAGAAATTGACGCAGAAAACGCTCAGCGGATGGACTGCAGCTGGCGGACCCGATCCGGCGCGCCGGCCAGCGCGATCGCCTCGGTGAGCAGTTCGGCGAGCTGCAGCGGATACACCGTCTCGCCGGCGGCCACCAGCTCGGCGATGTCGGCAGCAGCACACCAGCGGTGGCAGTGGATGTAGCGGTTCTCCAGCTCGGTCCGCCCGGCGGTGGACGGCTCGAACCGTCGGGCCCGGTAGACGAAGAAGAACTCCTCGCTGTCGATCGCCGAGCCGTTGAAGTCGAACACCGCGTCGCGCCGCCAGATCGGGCCGATCATGTCAGCCGGATCGACATGCAGACCGGTCTCCTCGCCCAGCTCACGTGCGGCGGCCTCGGGCAACGGCTCACCGTCGCCGGCCTGACCGCCAACGGTGAACCACCAGCGCGGTGCGGTGGCTTCCGGAAGCGATGGGTCAGACCCGCACAGCAGCAACGCCGCGCCGGTTTCGTCGAGCAACACCACCCGCGCGGAGGTCCGCCGGGCGGCTGCGCGTTGATCGCCGTGACGCAGCGCCTCCGACCACTCGGCGATCTCGAAATAGCTTGGCAGCGAAGCGGTTCCACCTAAGCGCAGCAAGCGAACCAGGCGTCTCTCGCGCAGCGCCAGCGTGTCGCGGACCGCGTCGTTGTGGAAGCGGCGGGCCAGCAACACCCGCGCCTCGGCGTCGGCCAGCTCGGCGATCAGCCCGGCCGGCATCGATGCCGGATCAACCATCGCCAGCGCGGCCGACAGGTCGTTCTCGCATGCCTCGCGAGCCTGCCGAGGCGCCCGTTCGGCGGCGTCGGCCAGCGCCGCTAACTGCTCGGCGGCTGAGCCTGCCGCAACCGCGCGGGCCACCACGGCACGGCGGCCCAGCGCGCCGTCGAGGGCCTGCCAAGACAGGTCGTAGCGCACGTGCAGCCGGTCTAGCCGATTGGCGGTTTCATACCCCCAGGCGCCTAACACGACCAGCACCGCCAACAGCACGGTCAGCCCGATAACCAGCATGATCGTCGGTGTCATCAGCTCGCCACCTGGACCTTGGCACCGGATCCGGCCACCGTCTCGTAGACCCGCATGATCTGGTTGGCTACCACCGACCAGTCGTAGCGTCGCACCGCTTCGGCGCCCGCCGCGACGTAGCGTTTGGCCAACCGGTCGTCCTCCAGCACCGCGACCAGGCCGGCAGCCAGCGCGGCGCTGTCTTCGACCGGCACCAGTCGACCCGCATCGCCATCACGCAGCACCTGCCGGAAGGCGTGTAGATCGCTGGACACCACCGGGGTACCGGCGGCCATCGCCTCGACCAGCACGATGCCGAAGCTCTCGCCGCCGGTGTGCGGCGCACAGTAGACGTCGGCACTGCGCAGCGCCGACGCCTTGGCGGCGTCGTCCACTTGGCCCAGGAAGCGCAGGTGGCCCGCCAATCCGCCGGCTTTGCTGCGCAATTCGTCTTCGTCGCCGCGGCCCACGATCAGCACCTGGACGCCGGGAATGTGTTCGACCAGGGTGGGCAGCGCGTCGATCAGGACGGCCATGCCCTTGCGGGGTTCGTCGTAGCGGCCCAAGAACAGCACCGTCTTGCCGGGCCGCGGATATCCGTCGAGGCGTGGCGCGGCGGCATACGAGGCCACGTCGACGCCGTTGGGAATCTCGACCGCGTCCGATCCCAGCGCTTCCATCTGCCAGCGCCTGGCCAGGTCGGAGACCGCGATCCGGCCGACAATCTTCTCGTGCCAAGGCCGCAGCACGCCCTGGAACACGGTCAGCGTCAGCGATTTGGTGGTCGAGGTGTGAAAGGTTGCCACGATCGGTCCCTCGGCCACCCGCAGCGCCCACATCGACAGGCTCGGCGCATTCGGCTCATGCAGATGCAACACGTCGAAGTCGCCGTCGGCCAACCAGCGCCTGACCCTGCCATGCACGGCGGGGCTGAACTGCAGCCTGGCCACCGAACCGTTGTAGGGAATCGGGACGGCCCTGCCGGCGGAGACGACATATTCGGGCAGCGACACGTGCGGCGACGAGGGTGCCAGCACGCTGACGTCCTGACCGCGGGCGCGCATCACCTCGGCGAGCTGCAAGACGTGCGACTGCACCCCGCCCGGCACATCGAACGAGTACGGACACACCATGCCGATTCGCATCAGGCCTCCGCCAATCGGGCGCGTCGTTCGTCGGACAGATCTGCCAGCCACTGCGGCTGGAGCATATGCCAGTCGGCGGGATACTCGGCGATATTGCGGGCGAAGACGTCGGCCAGCGCCTGGGTGATGACGCCGATGTCGCCGCCGGTGCAATCCAGCGGCGGGTAGATCTCGATTCGGGTGCGGTTGGGCTCATACCAGCAATGCACCGGCAGCAGCCCCGCCCCGGTCTTGGCCGCCAGCTTCGCCGGACCGGCCGGCATCCTCGTCGGTTCGCCGAAGAAATTCACCTGGACCCCGGTGCGGGTGAGATCGCGCTCGGCCATCAGGCAGACCAGCTTGTTGTCCCGCAGTCGTTCGCTGAGCAGCTGGAAGGGTGGCTGCTCGCCGCCGGACAGTGGGATCACCTCGAAGCCGAGGCTCTCCCGGTATTCGATGAACCGCCGGTATAGCGACTCGGGTTTGAGCCGCTCGGCGACGGTGGTGAACTTGCCGCGAGTCTGGGTCAGCCACACCCCGGCCATATCCCAGTTGCCGCTGTGCGGCAACGCCAGCACGGCACCGCGGCCTGTGGCCAGCGCCGCGTCGAGGTGTTCTTGCCCCACAGCCGTTTTGGCGAGTTCCTGGCCCACTGCGTGAAGATCCATCGTCGGCAATCGGAACGCCTCGCGCCAGTAGCGGGCATAGGACGCGAGCGACGCTCGCATCAGGCTGCCGGGCACTTCTTTCGGCGGAACACCGATGACACGCGCCAGATTCTTGCGCAGCTGGGCCGGTCCCCCGTTGCGGGACGCATACAGCGCCCCGGCGTCGAAAGCGTTGCGCGCGGCAAATTCCGGCATGGCGCGCACCGCCATCCATCCGGCCGCATAGCCCCAGTCGGTCATCCGGCCACCGAACGGAAAGCCGCTGAGCCCAGGCAGTTTCAGGCCCGCCGAGACATTCACGGCTCGCTCTCCCCCGGTTCCTGCGCCCGGCCGGCCGGGGGCATCGGATCGGCCGCGCCGGGCGAATGTCGCACAGTGTGCAACCGCTGAGCGCAGGTGATCATGCTGGCCACGGCCAACAGCCACATCGCCACGTGCAGCGCCCACGGCAACGGAAACACCGGCAGATCCGACAATCCCGCCCCGACGAGCACGATGATCAACCGTTCCGGCCGTTCGATGAAGCCGCCGTCACCGCGCAGCCCGCTGGCTTCGGCGCGGGCCTTGATGTAGGAGATCACCTGCGAGGTGACTAGGCAGATCAACGTCGCAACCACCAGCTTCGGGCTGTGCAGGCCGAAGGCCGCCCACCACGCCAGCCCGCAGAACACCGCACCGTCGCTGATCCGGTCGCAGGTGGCATCCAGCACGGCACCGAACCGGGTGCCGCCGCCGCTCTCCCGCGCCATCGCCCCGTCGACCAAGTCGAACATCACG
>DASZKQ010000322.1:0-3587 GCA_035552835.1 Mycobacterium sp.
CTTTCATCTCGGGCGCCAGATGCTCGACGGGAACCTCCTGGTATCGGCCGAATGTTCCCGAGTCTGAATTATCGGTCATGTGATCGCCTCCGTTTCTCCGCGTTGCTGCTCACGTGTTGAAGTCAACGCGCCCGCCAGCAGCTGATAGCGGCGATACCGTGATTGGGTCACGACCATATCTTTTAGATATCGTGGTGGTATGGATGTCCGGCAGCTCCGGTACGCGTTGGCTCTGGCAGAACACCAGCACTTCGGCCGGGCGGCCGCGGCGGTCGGCATCGCTCAGCCGCCGTTGTCCAAGGCGATTGCTCAGCTCGAACGCGAGGTCGGCGCCAGGCTGTTTGATCGCACCAGACAAGGCGTGTTTCCCACCGCGGCCGGCGACGCTCTGCTGGCCCGGGCGCGTCGCATCGACCAGGAACTCAGCGCGGCCGCCCTCGACGCCCAACGAGCCGCGCGAGGAGAAACCGGCAGCCTGCGGATCGGTTTCATCAGCTCCGCGCTGCTGTCGATACTGCCGCCGGTGCTGCGCAGATTCCGGGCCGAACACCCGGAGGTGCGGCTACAGCTGCAGGAGATGGTGACGGTGGAAAGCAGCCGGGCCCTGGTGGCCGGTGAACTCGATGTCATCATCTGCCGCGGCGCGCCACGCGGGCGTGGAGTCCAGGAGCTGGTCAGCGTGGCGGTCAGCCGCGACTACCTGATCGGCGTCGTGAGTACCAGCCACCCGTTCGCCGGCCAGCAACGGATCAGCCTCGATCAGCTACGGCGCCAGCCGCTCGTCATCGCACCGCCTCAGGATGAACCTGCCGTCATGAAATCGATGCGCGACGCGCTTCCGGACTTAGGTGCCTGGCCCGGCGTCACCCACGCAGCTAACGCGCAGACCATCATGGGCCTCGCGGCGTGCGGGTTCGGCGTCGGTCTGGGCCCACAGGACGTGCGAACCGCTCCACGCCCGGATATCTGGATCTTCGATATCCGTCCGCGGGTCGCCCTGCCCAGCCTGACGTTGGCATTCCGATCCGAGCACCGCTCTCCGAGTCTGACCGCCCTGCTCGATGTCGTCGCCCAAACATGCCCCGTCGCACGCCCTGCGCTGACGCGGCTCCATCAACCAAAGCTGTGACGATTCAGCCGGTCCGGCCCTGACTGCCTACAAGCGCTGAGCGCTGTGTTCAACAAACAACGGCGTCGCTAATCAGCAACACAGCCGCCAGACATCCGACGAGTCGGAAGGCGTCTGTCGTTGGGTCCGCCATCCTCCGCCATTTCAAATCGGAATCCGCCACGGAAAACCGGAACCTCAGATCAGAGCTAGATCAGCGTGTCACCTCCCACCGCGATGGGGAAGCGGGCTAGACAACTAGGTCGAGAAAATCGTTTAGCTAAGCTAGCCAGATTCTCAGCTTCTTGGCATTTGCCAACTAGATGCCATCAAGATGAGATGTATGCCATCGGAAGTGAGAACCTACGGGGCTTGACAAATATCGTCCCTGCAGCGACTCGAGTGGTTGACATCTTCGCTGGAATGCCTTACATATAAGACATGTCGGTAGATTTGTCTCAAACCACGCCGATCGCGTTCCAGCTCGCCACCGCCGAAACCTGGCCGAATCCGTGGCCTATGTACCGCGCGCTGCGCGACCACGACCCGATACACCACGTCGTTCCCCCGAACCACCCCGACCACGACTACTACGTGCTATCCCGGCACGCCGACGTGTGGGCGGCCGCCCGTGACCACGAGACGTTCTCGTCCGCGCAAGGGTTGACCGTCAACTATGGCGACCTGGAAATGATTGGACTGCAGGATAATCCGCCGTTCGTCATGCAGGATCCGCCGGTGCACACCGAGTTTCGCAAACTGGTATCGCGCGGTTTCACCCCGCGGCAGGTCGAGGCGGTGGAGCCCAAGGCGCGCGAGTTCGTCGTCGAGCGCATCGAGAGGCTGCGTGCCAACGGTGGCGGCGATATCGTCACCGAGCTGTTCAAGCCGCTGCCGTCGATGGTGGTCGCGCACTATCTCGGTGTGCCCGAAGACGATCGGGCACAGTTCGATGGCTGGACCCAGGCCATCGTCGCGGCCAACACCGCCGAAGGAGGCGTCGCCGGCGCGCTGGAAACCGTCGGCGATGCGGTCGGGTCGATGATGGCCTACTTCACCCAACTGATCGAGCGGCGCCGGACAGCACCCGAGGACGACACCATCTCCCACCTGGTCGCCGCCGGGGTCGGTGCCGACGGTGGCATCTCCGGCACGCTGTCGATTCTGGCCTTTACGTTCACGATGGTCACCGGTGGCAACGACACCGTAACCGGGATGCTGGGCGGGTCGATGCCATTGCTGCACCGGCATCCCAACCAGCGAGAGCTGTTGGTAGCCAACCCCGAACGCATCCCCGACGCCGTCGAGGAGCTACTGCGGCTGACCTCGCCGGTGCAGGGGCTGGCGCGCACGGTCACCCAGGACGCGGCGATCGGCGACACCACCATCCCGTCGGGTCGCAAGGTGCTGCTGTTATACGCATCTGCCAACCACGATGAACGCCAATACGGTCCGGATGCCAGCGAGCTCGACGTAACGCGCTGCCCCCGCAACATCCTGACTTTCAGCCACGGGGCGCACCACTGCCTGGGCGCGGCCGCGGCGCGGATGCAATCCAGGGTCGCGCTGACCGAACTGCTGGCCCGTTGCCCCGATTTCGAGGTCGACGAGTCTGGAATCGTCTGGGCAGGAGGAAGTTACGTCCGGCGTCCGTTGTCGGTGCCGATCACGGTGAAATCCTAATGGCCGGTAACGATTGGCTGGCCGCGCACCGCAGCGAAGCAGCCGTCGACCGGATACTCGACGCCGCCGAAGAGCTTTACACGCTGCGCGACCAGGCATCGATCGGCATGAACGAAATTGCCAGGGCCGCAGGCTGTTCCCGTGCGACGCTGTACCGGTACTTCGAGAACCGCGAGGCGCTGCGCACCGCTTACGTGCACCGCGAGACGCACCGGCTCAGCCGCGCGATCGCCGACGAGATCGACGGTATCGACGATCCGCGCGAACGTCTGATCGCCAGCATCACCGCCACGTTGCGGATGGTTCGCGATAGCCCGGCCTTGGCGTCGTGGTTCGCCGTTACCCGACCCCCGATCGGCGGCGAGCTGGCCGAAAAGTCGGAGGTGATTACCGCCCTGGCCGCCGCGTTCGTCAACTCGCTTGGTCCCGAAGAGCCCGCCATCGTCCAACGCCGGGCTCGTTGGGTGGTGCGGGTGATCACCTCGCTGCTGATGTACCCGGGCCAGGACAAAGGCGACGAACGGGCGATGATCGAGGAGTTCGTCGTCCCGATCGTCACGCCGGTCAGCGCCCGTCGCTAGCCCCGCGTCACAACGCCGCCGGAGCGACCCGTGCTCAGTCCCGCACGCGGGTGAAACGGTGCAGCAGCCAGGCGAGTGGGATCGTCAGGGCCAGCGTCGCGATGTACAGATACAGCATCGAGCCGGTGTAAACGTGGGCCCGCACCACATAGTCCATCGCGAACTCCATGGTCACCAGGTGGATCAGGAAGATCTCGTAGGAGATCTCGCCCAAC
>DASZKQ010000323.1:0-4801 GCA_035552835.1 Mycobacterium sp.
GCGCAGCAGTACTAGAACAGGTTCTCGTTTACCCTGTGATCCCGCGGAGACGACTTGTAAACTCCCGGCAGAGGTAATCCGGTCGAGGGGGTGTGATGGTCGCCAAGCTGCGGCTGCTAGCGGCGCTCGGTGCCCTGGTCACGGCGCTGGTGGTGGTGTGGCAGGGTGCACCGCCGGCCAACGTCGGTGCCGCGAAGGTGCAACTGCGGTCCACCGCCGCACCGATGGATCCGCCCACGACGATGAAGAGCCCGATCGTGGCGACCACCGACCCCAGCCCGTTCAACCCGTGTCAGGACATCCCGTTCGACGTCGTGCAGCGGTTGGGGTTGGCCTTCACTCCGCCAGAGCCGCAGGAGGGGCTGCGCTGCCAGTACGACGCCGGCAACTACCAGCTGGCCGTCGAGCCGATCATCTGGCGCAACTACGAGCAGTCGCTGCCGGCCGACGCCGTCGAAACCACGGTCAATGGCCACCGCGCCGCCCAGTACTGGAACCTCAAGCCCACGTATCACAACAGCTACTGGTACATGTCCTGCATGGTGATCTTCAGGACCAGCTACGGGGTCATCCAGCAGTCGCTGTTCTACTCCACGGTCTACTCCAGCCCCGAGGTCGACTGCCCGTCCACCAACCTGCAGCGGGCAAACGACCTTTCGCCTTACTACAAATTCTGAGCCCACGTCCGCTGCTGCGGCCATAACCTGATCTCGTGACTTCTTCATCCGCCACGTCCACACGACTTACGGGGTCGACGCTGCGCTCTCTGTCTGGACGATTCGCAGGCGGTGCCCTCGGCCGGATGTTGCACCTGCCCGGGCCGACCGCTGGCTACACGGTCAACAGGGTCGCGATCCCGATGCGCGACGGCGTCGAACTGGTGGCCGACCACTACGCGCCCGTCGGAGAACCCGTCGGCACCCTGCTGCTGCGCGGACCGTATGGCCGCGGGTTTCCGTTCTCGCTGTTGTACGGCGCGCTGTACGCCGCCCGCGGCTACCGCGTGCTGATGCAAAGCGTGCGGGGGACGTTCGGCTCGGGCGGGACCTTCACGCCGATGGTTCACGAAGCGGCCGACGGCGCCGACACCGTCGCATGGCTACGGCAGCAGCCATGGTTCACCGGGCGCTTCGCCACCATCGGGATTTCCTATCTTGGATTCACCCAGTGGGCGCTGCTGCAGGATCCGCCACCCGAGTTGGCCGCGGCCGTGATCACCGCCGGTCCCCACGATTTCAGCGAGTCGGCCTGGGGCACCGGCTCGTTCACGGTCAATGACTTCCTCGGCTGGAGCCACCTGGTTGCCCACCAAGAAGATCCCGGACGCATCCGCGCCGGCATCCGCCAGCTGCGGTCGCAGAAAAGCGTGATACGCGCCGCCGGTGAGTTGCCGCTGGGTGCGGCCGGCCGCGAGCTGTTGGGCACCGGCGCGCCGTGGTGGGAGTCGTGGCTGGAGCCGCCGGGTAACGGCGACGCGTTCTGGGATTCGCTGCGATTCGGCGCCGCGCTCGACCGGGTGCAGGTGCCGGTGTTGCTGATCGGCGGCTGGCAAGACCTGTTCCTGCAACAGACATTGCAGCAGTATCGCCACCTTCGCGACCGCGGTGTCGACGTGGCGCTGACCATGGGCCCGTGGACACACACCCAGCTGCTTTTCCAGGGCCTGCGCACCATCGCTCAAGAATCACAGGACTGGCTGGACACCCACCTCGGCGGTCACCCGGGCAAACCGCGACGCGCCAGAGTCCATTTCCACGTCGCCGGTGAGGGCTGGCGCCAGGCGGCCGACTGGGCCCCGACGACCACTGAGCACGCGCTGTACCTGCAGCCCGGCGGCGGGCTGACCGACACGCGGACGTCGTCGGCGACAGCGTCGGCGGTGTCCTCGGTGAGCTTTCGCTATGACCCCGCCGACCCCACGCCCACCATCGGGGGTCGACTGCTGTCACCGGACGGTGGATACCGGGACGACACCCCGTTGGTCGCCCGCAGCGACGTGCTCAGCTTCACCACCGACGTGCTCAACGAAGATCTGTGCGTAATCGGCAACCCGGTGGCTGAATTGGCGCATACCTCCGACAATCCCCATGTCGACGTGTTCGTTCGAATCAGCGAGGTCGACAGCAAGGGCTGCTCCCGAAATGTCAGCGACGGCTATCGGCGACTGACCGAGCCGACCGACTCGGTCCGGCTCGAGCTCGACGCGATCGCCCACCGGTTTCGCGCCGGGTCACGCATCCGCGTGCTGATCGCCGGCGGCAGTCATCCGCGCTACACCCGTAACCTCGGTACCGGTGCGGCAACGGCGACCGGCGGAGTGCTCAAACCCTCGACCCATGAACTGCACTTCGGCGCCTCCCGGGTGCTGCTTCCGGTCGAGAGCGCCTAGCCGATGGGCATCTTCGACGAATGGCGAAGCGGTGCAACACAAATCCATTGGCCGTCATCAACCGCTGCAAATGCTGGCGCGGAAGTCACCGTCTTCACTCGTCGCTGCGGCACACCGGGCGCACCGGCGTTGGTGTGCGTGCACGGCTTCCCGACGGCGAGCATTGACTACTTCACGCTGACACGCGAATTGGGCGCTGAGTTCGATATTTTCCTGCTGGACTTTCCCGGCTACGGACTTTCCGATAAGCCGCCCGCACCCTACGTGTATTCGCTTTACGACGATGCACGGCTGCTGATCCACGCGATCACGAACGTATGGGAACTCCAGCGATACACCATGCTGACCCATGACCGCGGCACCAGCGTCGGCATGATCGCGCTTTCCATGTTCGCGGCGCAGAATCAGGGAAACGTGCCGGCCGAAGTCATTCTGACGAATGCCAACATCTACCTCCCGCTGGCCAACCTCACTACGTTTCAGACCGCGCTTCTCAACCCCGAAACGGCACGGAGCACAGCGGGCGCGACGACGCCGGAGATGCTGGCCGCAGGCATGGGAGCGACGACGTTCATGCCGCGGCGAACGCCTGCCGACCCCGAAATTGTCGCTCTGACAGAGTGCTTCGCGCACAACGACGGGATCGGGGTGCTGCCGGACACGATCCAGTACCTGAATGAGCGAGCTGCCGATGAAACCAATTGGCTCACAGCGCTTTCCAAGAACAACATCAACACGAGCCTGGTTTGGGGCCTGCACGACAATGTCTCCCCTGTCCGGGTTGCGAACTTCGTGTGGCAAAAATTCCTGAAGGACAAGCCGGGACGAAACCGCTACTGGATCCTGCCAACCGCCGATCACTATCTGCAATGCGATGCGCCAGCACAATTGGCGCAGCTGGTGCGGCTTACCTCGGCCGGTGAGACGACTGAGCTGTGCACGCTCGGGGATAGGCCGGACGGCGCGGTGCTGGTGGACCAGACGTCATCCGACGGCGTCACGGACGCGGTCGGCGACTTGGCGCAGTGACGCCTCGTCGTGCACCGGAGCACCCAGCGACGGCATGATCGGCAACTGCACCCAGCTGGTGCAGCCGGCGTAGTCGGGAGTGCGGGGCAGTTCCACCGGCTCGATCAGCGGTATGGCCTGCACGACTAGCACCGCCAACCGATGTCGGGGGCGAAAGTCCAGCCGGTCCGCACGCACCGACTCGGCAGTCCAGATATGTAGATCCTCGATCGCCTCGATGTTATCGGGCCGGTTGACCGGCAGTGCCGCAACGACTCTCGCCGCCATCCGCACAACGACCCGCTCGTCGACGCTGTCGGGAGCCGCAGCCGTCAGCAAGTCCTGAAATTCGGGCCGGACCCGCTCGGCATGGCTATGCGCGACCGTCGGGAACAGCATGAACTCGCGGGCGGCGACCTTGAAACGCTTCTCGCCGATCCCGCCTTTACGCAACAGCACCCACTGCCGGCCACCCAGCAGCGCGTGCACCACGGCGCTCCACTCCTTGAGCGCGGGCATGGTGGCGGCTTGCGTCGATGGACCCCGCGTCATCTCATCGCCAGCCGCCGCAACGGTGGCGAGGTCTTCGGAGGTTGGCGGCGCGGCGGCAGGGCGCCCAACAGCCGTGTGGTCGTCGCCGCGACTTCGGCCACCGCCATTTCGAAGGCCTCGGCGTTGGCCGGCGACGGGTGGGTGATGCCGCTGACCTTGCGGACATATTGCCGCGCCGCCGCCGCGATCTCCTCGGGCGTCGCCGGCGGCTCGAGTCCGCGCAATTCGGTGATGTTTCGGCACATCCCTCAACGATAAGGCGGTCGAGCTGCAGCGGGTCGGACTGACTACGGTTGCGGGCATGACTGACGACATCCTGTTGATCCACACCGACGAGCGGGTGCGCACCCTGACCCTGAACCGACCGCAATCGCGCAACGCGCTGTCCACCGCGCTGCGGGACCGGTTCTTCGCGGCTCTGGCCGAGGCGGAAACCGACGACGCCGTCGACGTCGTCATCCTGACCGGCAGCGACCCGGTGTTCTGCGCGGGGCTCGATCTCAAAGAACTGGGCGGGCAGTCGGCGTTACCGGACATCTCGCCGCGCTGGCCACCGCTGACCAAGCCGGTGATCGGCGCGATCAACGGCGCGGCTGTCACCGGCGGGCTGGAGGTGGCGCTGTACTGCGACATCTTGATCGCCTCGGAGCACGCGCGATTCGCCGACACCCATGCCCGGGTGGGTCTGCTGCCGACGTGGGGGCTCAGCGTGCGGTTGCCGCAGAAAGTGGGTGTCGGACTGGCCCGTCGCATGAGCATGACCGGTGACTACCTGTCCGCCGACGACGCGCTGCGCGCCGGCCTGGTCACCGAAGTGGTGCCGCATGAGCGGTTGCTGGCGGCCGCGCGCGA
>DASZKQ010000324.1:0-2339 GCA_035552835.1 Mycobacterium sp.
TCGCGGCCGACTTGTTCGTGATCGCATTCGCGGTGTCCTGGGGACCGGTGCTGTGGGTCCTGCTGGGCGAGATGTTCCCCAACCGGATCCGGTCGGCTGCGCTGGGCCTGGCGTCGAGTGTGCAGTGGATGGCCAACTGGACCATCGCCGTGAGCTTTCCGGTGCTACGGCACGCGCTCCCGGTGGCCTACGGCTTCTATGCGCTGTGCGCGGTGCTGTCGCTGATCTTCGTCTGGCGTTGGGTCCGGGAGACTAATGGGGTGTCAATGGAAGACATTCCCGATGAGGTGTCACCGGCCGGCAACTCACCCGCCGTCACCTGAAACCGCCGTGACTTTGGTGAGCTGCCCATGAAACAATCGCTGGCCGTGAAGACCTTTGAGGATTTGTTTGCCGAACTCGGCGAACGCGCCCGCACTCGTCCGCCTGGCAGTGGCACCGTCGCCGCCCTCGACGGCGGGGTGCATACGCTGGGCAAGAAGATTCTCGAAGAGGCCGGCGAAGTATGGCTGGCGGCCGAGTACGAATCCGACGAGGCCCTGGCCGAAGAGATCAGCCAGTTGCTGTACTGGGCTCAGGTACTGATGATTGCGCGCGGTCTCACCCTCGACGACGTGTACCGGAAGCTGTGATGACGCCGCCCCACCGCAACGGGTCCGCCAACTTGCGCGTGGCGGTCCCCAACAAGGGAGCGCTGAGCGAGTCGGCCGTCGAGATTCTGTCCGAGGCGGGCTACCGGCGACGCACCGACCCCAAAGACCTGACCGTCATCGACCCGCACAACCACGTCGAGTTCTTCTTTCTGCGGCCTAAGGACATCGCCATCTACGTCGGCTCCGGTGAGCTCGATTTCGGCATCACCGGACGGGATTTGGCGCGCGAGTCCCGCGCGCCGGTGCATGAACGACTCGCGCTGGGCTTCGGGTCCTCGACGTTTCGCTACGCGGCACCGGCCGGGCGCAACTGGACTATCGACGATCTGGCCGGCCGACGAATCGCCACCGCGTATCCGAACATCGTGCGACAAGATCTGGCGGCCCGCGGTATCGAGGCGACGGTGATCCGGTTGGACGGCGCGGTGGAGATCTCGGTACAGCTCGGAGTGGCCGACGCGATTGCCGACGTGGTGGGCTCGGGTCGCACCTTGAACTTGCACGACCTGGTGGCCTTCGGTGAGACACTGTGCGATTCAGAGGCGGTCCTCATCGAGCAGATTGATCCGAATGCTGCCGAGCGGCCGGACGCCGCCGCCCGGGATCAACTGGTCGCCCGGGTGCAGGGCGTGGTGTTCGGCCAGCAGTATCTGATGCTCGATTACGATTGTCCGCGTTCGGTTCTCGACGACGCCACTGCGATCACCCCGGGACTTGAGTCACCGACGATCGCTCCGCTGGCGGACCCCGATTGGGTTGCGGTGCGGGCGCTGGTGCCACGCCGGGGGGTCAACGCCATCATGGACGACCTCGCAGCGATCGGCGCGAAAGCGATACTGGCGTCAGACGTCCGGTTCTTCCGGTTCTGATCAAGGTTTGCACCGCTGTAGATAGCCGCGCTGTGTTAGCGTCCGGCTAGCGCTGCGTTTGTTTGCCGAATCCCGAGGAGCGGTTACATGTCGCATATGACCCATTTCCATGTTCTGCTGGTGGCTCTCGGGATCGGTGTGATCGCCGGTTTGCGAACCTTCACCGCTCCGGCCGTCGTCGCCTGGGCCGCGGTGTTGCACTGGATCAACTTGAACGGGACCTGGGCGTCCTGGGTTGGCAATGTGATCACTGCCATCGTGTTCACCGTGCTTGCGCTCGGCGAGCTCTTCCTCGACCAACAGCCCAAGACACCGCCCCGGACGGCACCGCCGGCTTTTATCGGGCGAATCCTTGCGGGTGGGTTCGCCGGGGCGGTGATCGGCACCGCCTGGGCCGTCACCTGGGGTGCGCTCGGTGCCGGCGTGGTCGGCGCGGTCCTGGGCACCCTCGGCGGCTACCACGCCCGGGCCAGGCTGGCCAAGTCGTTTGGCCGGGATCTGCCTGCCGCTCTACTTGAAGATGTCGTCGCGGTGGGTGGCGGATTCGCGCTCGCCGCGCTCACAGCCGTTCTGTGACACAGCGTTTCGACGCGATCGTGGTGGGTGCCGGCCAGGCCGGGCCCCCGCTGGTTGGGCGGTTGAGCGCAGCCGGCCACTCCGTCGCGATGGTGGAGCGCAAACTGTTCGGCGGTACCTGCGTCAACACCGGATGCATCCCGACCAAGACGCTGGTGGCCAGCGCGCACGCCGCGCACCTGGCCCGCCGCGGTGCCGATTACGGTGTCAACACCGGCCCGGTCAGCGTCGACATGTCAAA
>DASZKQ010000325.1:0-8326 GCA_035552835.1 Mycobacterium sp.
CACCGGAAGTCGATACACCAGGCCGGCCACTACGTACAGCAGCCCGGCCGGCAACAGCACCGCCGTCGGTGTCAAGCCGTTCTTCACGATCAGTGCCACCGCGATCGGCACCAGCACCCCGAGATCGCCTACCGCCCCGGCTAATTCCGCTCGGTCGAACCGAAACGAGCTGCCACCCGCCTTCGGCAGCTGATCGACAGCGGTCATCGGAATTCCGCGATCACCTTGGCGAAGGTCTCGGCATGGTGTTCCTGCACGGTGACGGATGTCAGCCCGTAGCTTTCCCGGTAGCCGCGCAAGGTATCGGCGATGTCGCGGGGCGATCCACTCAGCACGGCGGGCAGTGCCAGCAACTGCTCGTCGGACAGATTGGGCGCGTACCTGCGAGTCATCGACAGGTCGGGTTTCCCGGAGTTGTCTGACGGCACCGCGGTGATCGCAAGGTTCAACTCGAGATCGGCAAACCGGTCGCCGGCGGCAGCGCGGACGAACTCGACGCGTTCGGCGAGCGCGTCGTTGACCCTGCGGTCGTTGGCACCCGTCAGGCCGATGATGTCGGCATGGTGGGCGGCCACCGTCAACAAACGATTTCCGTTGCCGGCGATCAGGATCGGCACGCTGGGCAGGTGTTTCTTCAGGTAAGTGGTGACGTGCTCGAGGTAGTCGACGCGTTGTCCGGCGCTGGGATACGGCAGCTCGGCAGCCTCGAATTCCTCCCGCACGTAGCCCGCACCGAGGCCGAGTTCGAGGCGGCCGTCGCTGAGGTCGTTGACAGCGGCCGCGTCACGAGCCAACAAGGCGGGCTTGTAGAAGCACGCATTGAGCACGTAGGTTCCCAGCCGCACGGTCGAGGTGGCCGCCGCGATCGCGGTCAGCACCGGAAACGGTGCCGGCGCGCCGAGGTGGTCGGGCAGATGAATGCCGTCGAATCCGAAATCCTCCAGCCGCTTTGCCTTGCCACGCAGTGCAGCACTCGACTTGGCGCTGTGGATGCCGATCGAAAAACGAAAGGCGCGCGATGTAGGTGGGGCCATCAGCCAACTCCGATCGAGTAGTTATTCACAAACACAATTTCCAGGAGCGTGCGGCGGCTGCAAGGCCTTGCACCAGAGCAGAAGTCACCGGCGACAATCCGTCGTCGCCGGGTAGTGGGCTGCGTGGGCTGATGCCCCTGACCCGGCTCGGCAATTCCAGTTGGGTGCCGCCATCGCGTGTCCGGTTGACCGGGTTGTGCCGATGCAGCCCACGGAGCTCGAGCGGGATCTTGTCGATGTCGGTGACGACCTGATAGCCGGGCAGGTCGAGGTGGCCGGCCACGTGAGCGGCCAGCACGCGGTTCCTGCCGCCGGCCAATAGCTGCGTGCCGCGCCCGATCCGCCCATATCCGTGCAGCGAGATCGCGATGTCGACATGGCCCAGGAACTCCGCGAGTCGGGCCGATTGGTCAGGGCGAAAGCGAGCCGACGACAAGTGATGTGGATAGCGGTCTGGATGCCGCACCAGATACACCGACGCGTCTGCCGCGTCGGCGGCGCGTTCGGCGATCACGTCGGTCATCTCCTCCAGGCCGCCGCCGTGAATGGCAAGAAAACCGAAGCGTGACCGCAGCCGGCTGACCTCGATCATCCCGGCCTCGGCTAGCAGCTCGGAAAGCGATTGCGGCGCAGGCGTTGTGGGCCGCGACCGTGGGCGAGGCCAGCGAGCGGGATCCCATCGGCGCAAAAAGTCGATCCAGCGCTGTGGCAACCCGTGATGCACTGCTCCGTCGATGATGCGTTCCAGGTAGCCCGGTCGCGGCCGACCCGGATGCACCCGGTGGTCGATGTACACCCAGGCATCTGACGGCCCGTCGTCGGTGTGCACCCTCAGCTGGTCCCGCCGATAGCGCCACGGCACACCCTCGGCGCTGTCCAAGGTGGCCAGGTCGTGATCGGAAAGCTGCCAGACGACTCCGTGCACTTCCACGCCGTGGAACGGCTCGACGGTGGCCACGCCGCGTTGATTGATCAGCCAGTCGTGGTCGGCCAACACCGCCCGCCGGGGATTGCCGGCGTCGGGGCAACGTTGCGCCATTTGCCGCACGCACAGGTTCGACCCGTACGAGAAGTAGGTATGACGTCGCGCCGTCACGATCTCGATGTTAGCGGGGCGAAGTATCTGGCCGACGAAGGGGCGATTACTCATCGCCGCCGCTGGTCATGATGTTCAATGGGGCCTTGACCGAGGATCGTTTCGACCAGTTGACTCAGCGGCTGGCAACCGCCCCGCTGTCTCGGCGCGGGGCGATCGGCGTGATCGGCGGACTATTCGCCGGGGTGGTGGGGGCCACGTCGCTCGGCACGGAACGAGGCTGGGCACAGCCGGGGCTGCTGCCGCAGCAGATCTACGTCATTCGTCACGCCGAGAAACCGCCCGAGCCGCTGCCGGATCAATCCGACCTATCGTCAGGACCCCCTTTCGGGGTCGACATCGACGGGAATCGCAACGCATATTCGTTGTCGCCGGAGGGATGGCAACGATCCGGCGCACTGACCGCGTTGTTCAGCCCGGCGGTCGCGCCGAAGGTGGGGCTGCGCACCCCCACAGCTTTGTACGCAACCGCCTACGGGGATGCGGCCGTGACGAAGATTCACCGGCCTTATCAGACCATCCTCGGTCTCAGCCGACGGCTCGGCCTGTCCGTTCAGTCGCCCGACCTGCTGGGTCAAGAAGCCGCGTTCGCCGACGCGGTGCTGTCCAGTGGCGCCGAGGTGGTGTTGATCTGCTATGAACACCATCGCATCCCGGCGCTCGTGGGGAGCTTCCCCACCGTCGACGGCACCGCCATACCCGCCGCGTGGCCAGACGACCGATACGACGTCATCTGGACGTTTGCGTTGAACCCTGACGCGGGACACTACGTGTTCAGTCAAGTGCCCCAACAACTCTTGGACGGCGACAGCGACACGGTGATCTGATCGGGCAATGACCGCAAGGTTAAATCCGGCGCGTAACGCTGTTGGTGCTGCCGTTTCGGTGTAAGGATCACTCAATGAGCGCTTCGGTAGACGACAGCACGCGGGACCGGGACACCATCGAACGGGAATTGCGACTGCTGGTGAGCGTTCGTAGCGCGTACCGCCAGCGGGGCGGAGCGCTGCCGCCGGTAAGTCGGATGGACGCCCTGTTGGACGAACTCCTCGAGCTCGGCCCGCCGGTGGAGCCGAAAGCCAAGGCCAACCGCCCTGTGCCGAGCCGCTCACGGTGAGGTAGATCAGCACCGTCCGGAGCTGATCGTCATCCTAAGGCGGCTCCGTTCTGGCACAGGCGAGTCCAGTCAGGCTCGGTAGGAGAGGTGAAGCCCGTCATGCGGGTTGGATTTCGACCGGGTCGTCGGGGTTGAAGTAACGCTCTGTTCCGTCGGTGAACTTCACCGTAACGACTTCGGGTAGGAAACTGCCTTCGTGGGGGTGCAATTCAGAGACAACCCTTGTTTTGACCTGCTTCCAGGCATCGTCGCCTTCACCGTGCTCGCGGAATCGGTAGCCGGGGATGCGGTTGGTGAGGTCAACCGCCCGCATGCGGAGGACTCGGTGCGGTGGTGTGGGCATGCTTCCCAATTCTGCCAGCTGGAGCCCTGAGTTCCTGCACCCCGAATAGCAGGCGACGGAAAGCGGGTCGCGGGTTAGCGGGCCACGGTGAGGTAGATCAGCACCGCATTGAGCAGGCTGATCAGCACACCGACCGCCCAGCCAATAGCGCTTGTGATGCGGTGATTGGCGTCATCTCCCATCAGCGCCCGGTCGCCGGTCAGTCGTACCAACGGAAGCACCGCGAACGGAATGCCGAACGACAGCACGACTTGCGACAGCACCAACGTGCGGGTCGGGTTGACACCCAGCGCCAGAATCAACAGCGCGGGCGTCAACGTCACTAGTCGACGCACCAGCATCGGAATCGAACGGTAGAGCAACCCCTGCATGATCATCGCGCCGGCATATGCGCCCACCGATGCCGATGCCAAACCCGAAACCAATAATCCGATCGCGAAGAACACCGCGACGGTTGGGCTCACGGTGTCGTGCACCGCGGTGTAAGCGCCTTCGATGGAACCGGTGCGGCCGCGCTCCCGCATGTTAAGTGCAGCGATCAGCAGCATGGCGGCGTTCACTGTGCCGGCCACCACCATCGCCAGCCCGACGTCCAACCGGGTGACGCGCAGTAGCCGACGCCGGTCCGGCCCCGGCTCGGGATGGCCGTGCCGGTCGCGGGCCAACCCGGAATGCAGATACACCGCGTGCGGCATCACCGTTGCGCCCAGGATGGCGGCGGCCAGTAGCACGCTTTCCTTCCCATGGAATCGCGGCACCAGCCCGCCGATGACGGCATCGGGAGGCGGTGTTGCGACAAAGAAACTGGCCGTAAAGCCGATCGCGATCACCAGCAGCAATCCGGTGATGACGCGCTCGAACAATTGCTGGCCGCGCTGGTCCTGGATTCTCAGTAGCAGCAGCGATACCACCCCAGTGATTACCCCGCCGATCAGCAGCGGCAGGTGGAACAGGATGCGCAGCGCGATCGCCCCACCGACCACTTCGGCGACGTCGGTGGCCATCGCGATGATCTCGGCCTGCGCCCAATAAGCCAGTCGGGCCCGCCGGCTCAGCTGGGCACCGACTGCTTCCGGCAGCGAGCGCCCGCTAACCAGCCCGAGCTTCGCCGAGAGGTACTGCACTAGGCCGGCCATCACGTTGGCGAGGACGATGACCCACAGCAGTAAGAAGCCGAACTGCGCGCCGGCGCTGACGTTGGCCGCCACATTGCCCGGGTCGACATAGGCGATCGCGGCGACGAATGCGGGGCCGAGCAGATACCAGCCAGTTTTGAGCCGGGCACCGGTCTCCTGCGTCACCTAACCTACTTTCATCCGGCGAATAAGAAAGTTAGGTTAGCCGAAACATCTAGCCCGCGGTGTAGAGGCCGCGACCGGTGACCAGCGGCAGGTCCAGCGTGGTCCGGATTCCCGCCGGTGCGGCCACCACGGCGGGGATGGCGTTGACGACGCGCATCGCAGTGGCCACCAGGCCGGCGTGATTGTGGTCGCCGTTGGGGCTGCTCAAGCAGACGTCGATGCCGTACGACGGTTCGCCGGTGATCTCGATCCGATAGGAGCCACCGGCCTGAGCCGGCTGTGGCCAGTCCGGGCATAGGTCGTCGCGCAGCCGGGTGACATGTTCCAGGACGACGACGGGATCGCCGTCGACCAGTCCGAGCACCTCGAACCGCAGCGCGGCGGCGGCGCCCTTGGGGATATGCCCGGAGGCGATATCGAAGTCCTCGGGTGCCGGTTCGCGCACGTACATCTCTTCGACCGTGTCGAGTTCGAGACCCAGCCCGGCGGCGAGTTGGCGCACGACCGATCCCCAGGCCAGGCTCAGCACGCCGGGTTGCAGCAGCATCGGGATCTGGTCGATCGGTTTGCCGAACCCCATGACGTCGAACATGACCGTCGCGCTGTCGTAGGTGGCGTAGTCGACGATCTCCACGCAGCGGATCTGCTGGATGTTCTGGCAGGTGCCCGCCAGTGCAAGCGGCAGCAAATCGTTGGCGAACCCGGGGTCGATGCCGTTCACGAACAGGCTCGAATTACCTTCTCGCGCGGCATCTTCGATTGGTGCGAGCAGCTCCTGTGGAAGCACCTGCCACGGGTATTGCAGGAAGACCGCGCTGCTGCCGACGACATTCACCCCGGCGGCCAGGATGCGCCGGTAATCGTCGAGAGCGTCGGGCAACCGATTGTCGGCCATCGCGGTGTAGACCGCGCACTGCGGCTTGGTTGCGAGTACCGCGTCCAAGTCGGTGGTCGCGGTGATGCCGGTCGAATCTTTAAGTCCGGCAAGCTCTCCGGCGTCCTTACCCGCTTTGGATTCCGACGACACCCACACCCCGGTGAGCTCGAACTCCGGATTGGTAATCAGTGCTTTTAGTGCATGGGCGCCGACGTTGCCGGTGCCGATCTGGGCGACGCGAATGGCCATGGTCACAGGTCCGGGATCGGTAGGTCGAGGTTAGGGAAGGTGATGCCGCCGTCGACTTCGAGCACCTTGCCGGTCAGGTAGGCACCCGCGGGTGAGGCCAAATATACTGCGGCGGCTGCGATCTCGTCAGGCTCACCGAGGCGGCGCATTGGTGTCACCTTTTCCATCGGCGCACGCAACTCGTCGTTGGAGGCGACGATGTCCAGCGCCGAAGTGGCGATCGACCCCGGCGCGATGGCGTTGACCCGAATCCGCGGGCACAGGTCCAGCGCGGCCAGCCGGGTGTAGTGCGCGAGTGCGGCCTTGGCGGTGCCGTAGGCGGCGAAACCGCGGCCGGCCACCCGTCCCATCGTCGAGGTGATGTTGATGATGCTGCCCCCGCCGGAGTGCTCGAGCATCAGCGGTGCCGCGGCGGTGGTCAAGGCGTGGGCGGTTGCGACGTTGAAGGTGAACGCGGCCTTGAGATCCTGCGTCGACGTGCTCAACAGCGCGTTGGGCATGGTGCCGCCGACGTTGTTGACCACGATGTCCAGCCGTCCGAAGGCTTCGACGGCCTGGCCGGCCAACTCCGCGGTCACTTCGGGGTGGGCCAGGTCCGCGGCGACGATGTGGGCCCGGCGTCCGGCAGCGCGGACCTGGTCGGCAACGGCCTCTAGTTCGGATTGGGTGCGTGAGGCAATGACTACGTCGGCGCCGACGTCCGCGAAAGCCAGCGCGATGGCCGCGCCGAGGCCGCGGCCGCCGCCGGTGACAACGGCGACCTTGTCGTCGAGTCGGAATTTGTCCAGGATCACGGGCGCCACCGTAACAAGGCGACCGCGCTTCCGGAACCCCATTTCTGAAACACGTTCTAGTTTCCTTTTGGGGCGGCTGCGGCTTGTCCGGTGGGCGTGTTACAATCGAACGTATGTTCGACTCAATGGAGTTGTCGACGACTAACGAGTCGACTGCCCTGCTCGAACGAGCGTGCGCAGCGGCGCGAATCGAGGCACAGGCCACGGCGCAGCGGCTGAATACGGTCGCCGACCTGATTCGGCTGCGGCATCGCCAGTACGGCGATTGCGCGGAGTGGGTCGCCGACCTGTGGGACGCGATGGCCGCCGAACTGGCTGCAGCCCTGGGGATCAGCCGTGCGCTGGCGTCGAGCTACCTGCGTGACGCCGAAATCATGCGAGAGCGGCTGCCCAAAGTAGGGGAATGTCTTGCGGCCGGGGACATTAACTACGCGATGTTCAGCGTGATCGCCTATCGCACGGCGCTGATCACCGACGAGAAGGCGCTGGCTGCGGTCGATGCGCAGGTGGCGGTACGCGCCCCGCGCTGGCCGTCGCTGACCCGCGGCAATCTGGCGATGCGGGTGGATGCCATTGTCGCTGAAGTCGATCGTGACGCGATCCGCCGGACCAACAAAGAGGTCAAAGGCCGCTACCTGAATGTGTCGGAGTCGGTGCCCGGTATCGCCGAGGTGTATGGGAATGTGTTCGCGAGCACCGGCCGGTCGCTGGACCGCCGTTTGGATGAGCTAGCGGGCACGGTATGCGAGGCAGATCCCCGAACGAAGGCGCAGCGGCGTGCCGATGCGTTGGGCGCCTTGGTAGCCGGCGCCGACCGGCTGATGTGCACCTGCGGGGATTCGGACTGCGCGGAGACGCGGGGCCGCATGCAGAACCGCAATGTGGTGATCCATGTGGTCGCTGAGCAGGCTAGCGTCGACGGCAATGGGTCCACGCCGGGGTATATGGCCGGCGCAGACGGGCTGATTCCCCCCGAGGTGGTTGCTGAATTGGCCAAGTCGGCCACGCTACGGCCGTTGATCGTTCCGGTTGCCGCCGAGCCGCACTACATCCCGTCGGCCAAGCTGGCTGAATTTGTCCGGTGCCGAGACCTGACTTGCCGCGCCCCGGGTTGCGATCAGCCCGCGGTGTATTGCGACGTCGACCACACCATCCCGTATGCCGACGGCGGGCCCACCCATCCGTCCAACTTGAAGTGTGTGTGCCGAAAACACCATCTGCTCAAGACTTTTTGGGGATGGCGAGACAAGCAACTCCCCGACGGCACGGTCATTTGGACGCTGCCATCCGGACAGACCTATGTCACCAGCCCCGGCAGCGCGATCCTGTTTCCGGCCCTGACGGTGCCCACCGGCGATCTGCCCGAATCCGTAGCGACATCCAACGATCGCTGCGGTGAACGCACCGCGATGATGCCCACCCGTCGACGCACTCGGGCTCAGCAGCGATCGCAGCGCATCACCGCAGAGCGCAACCGAAATCGCAACGACAGGCTGGCCCGACAACGCGCCTACA
>DASZKQ010000326.1:0-3788 GCA_035552835.1 Mycobacterium sp.
CTGAGGCGCAGCGGCTGCAGACGCTGCAACATCCCCGAACACGGGCGAGCCCCGTGCGCCAGGCACGGGACTCGCCGATCGAGTAGACCGGGGGTCACTGCAGCCCTCAGGACGCCGTCACGGTCATCTATCGCTCGATGCAAGCAGCATAGGCAAGGCTGCCCTAATTTTGCAAGCGTTTCGTGTCCGCGGGCATGGTGCCCGGGGACCGCGTACCGGCAGGCCGAAGCCCACCAGCGCGTCGAGCACCGCTTGACCGCGGCGCATCGCGGGCAACTCATCGGCCCCGGCCAGCTGTGGCACCCGGGTAACGGTCGCCACCACCATCGACCCGACGATGTGCCACATAGTCGCGACCGAAACCGCGCCGCCACAGACCGCGCGCAGTTTGGCGAACAACGGTTCCAGGCTGCGGTGACACCGGTGCGCGACCCAGGTCGTCAATGCTGACTCGCTTGGTAGCTGCACCACGCCGTCGCGAAGGCAATCAAGATCGTCTGCTGCGAAGTAGGGGTCGCTGGGCAGCACCCGTACCGTCGGGTCGACGACCCCGGCCCAGTCGATGCGGCCATCGGAGTCGACGTGTACCCACAGGTTCTCCAGCCCGGTGTCCCATGCCCGGGCCTCCAGCACCACCAGCGCGACCACCCGCCCGATCACGGTGTGGACCAGTGTCGCCGCCAACTGCCGAGCGGCGCTGCGACGGTCCATGTCCAAAGCGGCCGCGTCGAACATGGCCTGCAGACGATCCGTGTGCACGGCCGCCTCCAGCGGCCACCATCGGCGGACGGACACGTCGGCCAGCACGGCGACCCCGTAGACCCGCGGGCATTGTGGATACAGGTCGCGCAGCCGCCGGCTGGACTCGTGCAGCGGCAGCATGCGGTCAATGGCCATGGCCGCGATGAGCGGATCGTCGGTCAGAATCGTCACGGGGTACCTCCTTTTGTGAGGTAAGCCTAACCATAGAATCAAGGTCGGCACTGTGAAGGCCGTCACACCAGCGGGACCCGCGCCGAGGGCCTTACCACGGCATTCGCCGTTAGTAGTTAGCGGGCGGAGAGATCGGTACGACCGTCGGTAGTAAGCCGGAGTACGCTAGGCGTCATTGCACAGGAGATGAACGAACATGGCTAAGCTGGCGCGTCTGGGGGATCTCGAACGTGCGGTAATGGACCATCTTTGGTCCGCCCCTCAACCTCAAACAGTGCGGCAGGTACACGAGGCGCTGTCCATGCAACGCGACCTGGCGTACACCACGGTGATGACCGTGCTGCAACGACTGGCCAAGAAGAATCTGGTCTCCCAAATCCGCGACGACCGCGCGCACCGCTACCTCCCAGTGCACGGCCGCGATGAGCTCGTCGCCGGCCTCATGGTCGACGCGCTGGATCAGGCCGCAGACTCCGGAAGCCGACAAGCGGCCCTGGTGCATTTCGTCGAACGGGTTGGCGCCGACGAAGCCGAGGCGCTTCGGCGGGCACTCGATGAACTGGAGTCCGGTCACCGCGACGCGTCGTCTGCTGGCGCTCGACCCGAGGGCTAAGGGAGACTGGCACCGTGTCCGGGCTAGCCTTCACCATCCTTGCGGTGATGCTGGTCGGCCCGGTACCGGCACTGCTATCTCGGGCAAAGTGGCCGTTGCGCGCCCCACGCGCGGCGATGGTGCTCTGGCAGGCCGTCGCCGTGGCCGCGGTGCTTTCGGCGTTCAGCGCAGGGATCGCGATCGCCAGCCGGCTATTTCTTCCCGGCCCGGACGGGCGGCCGACCGCCACTCCGGTTGCTGGCATCGGCCGACTCGGCTGGCCGCTGTGGATCCTGGATGTCGCGGTGTTCGCGCTCACGCTGGTGATCGGTGCCCGGCTGGCGATGGCCGTGGTCCGGGTGGCCATCGCGACGCGTCGGCGTCGCGGCCATCACCGCATGCTCGTCGATCTGCTCGGCGTAGCACCGGACGCGGTCTCCGCGCGGTCCTGCGTCCGCGAGCGTGACCTGCGCGTCCTCGAAGTAGCGCAGCCACTGGCCTACTGTCTGCCCGGCGTGCGCAGCCGAGTGGTGGTCAGCGAGGGCACTTTGGATTCCCTCACCGAGACCGAGGTGGCCGCGATCCTGAGCCACGAGCGGGCCCATCTGCGCGCCCGCCACGATCTCGTCCTCGAGGCCTTCACCGCTGCACACGCCGCATTTCCCCGGTTCGTTCGCAGCGCAAACGCTTTGGACGCGGTGCAGCTGCTGGTCGAGCTGCTGGCCGACGATGCCGCGGTCCGGGTGGCCGGCCGCGCTCCCCTGGCCCGTGCCCTGGTGACGTGCGCGTCGGGTCGCACGCCGCTGGGCGCGTTGGCAGCCGGCAGTGCCCACACGCTGTTGCGGGTGCGCCGGCTTTCCGGAAGCGGCAACAGCCTGATGTTGTCGACGGCCGCCTACCTCGCCGCGGCGGCGGTGCTGGTCGTTCCCACCATCGCGCTGGCCATTCCGTGGCTTACTGAACTGCAACGGCTGTTCACCGGCGCCTAACCCTAGGGCTGCGGCAACCACGGCGGTTCGGCGATACTTTGCAGACGGCCGAATCTCGCTGTGCCACAGTGTTCGGTGCAAGGCTTGGAAAAAGTCACCACCCTGAGAGGCGAATACATGAGCTCGGAATCCAACGCTACTAACGGCACCGCGCAGATCGGAGTCACCGGGCTCGCCGTGATGGGTTCGAATATCGCCAGGAACTTCGCTCACCACGGCTACACGGTGGCGCTGCACAACCGCTCGGTCGCCAAAACCGATGCGTTGCTGAAAGAACATGGCAGCGAAGGCAACTTCGTGCGGTCGGAGACCATCGAAGAGTTTCTCGCCGCGTTGGAGAAGCCGCGCCGGGTGCTGATCATGGTCAAGGCTGGCGACCCCACCGACGCCGTCATCAACCAGCTCGCCGACGCCATGGAAAAGGGCGACATCATCATCGACGGCGGCAACGCGCTCTACACCGACACCATCCGCCGCGAGAAGGCGATGCGCGAGCGCGGCCTGCACTTCGTCGGCGCCGGCATCTCCGGCGGCGAGGAGGGGGCGTTGAACGGTCCGTCGATCATGCCCGGCGGCCCCGCCGAGTCGTACAAGTCGCTGGGCCCGTTGCTGGAGGAGATCTCGGCTCACGTCGATGGTGTGCCATGCTGCACCCACATCGGGCCCGACGGCGCCGGGCACTTCGTCAAGATGGTGCACAACGGCATCGAGTACTCCGACATGCAGTTGATCGGCGAGGCCTACCAGCTGCTGCGCGACGGGCTCGGCAAGACCGCCGACGAGATCGCCGACGTGTTCGACGAGTGGAACAAGGGCGACCTGGACAGCTTCCTAGTCGAGATCACCGCGCAGGTGCTGCGTCAGAAAGACGCCAAGACCGGCAAGCCACTGGTGGACGTGATCCTCGACGAGGCCGAGCAGAAGGGCACCGGCCGCTGGACGGTCAAGTCGGCGCTGGATCTCGGTGTGCCGGTCACCGGTATCGCCGAGGCGGTGTTCGCTCGGGCGCTGTCGGGCTCGGTGACTCAGCGCAAGGCCACCACCGGTCTGGCGTCCGGCCACCTAGGCGAAAAGCCAAGCGATGCAAAGCAATTCGTCGAGGATGTCCGTCAGGCCCTGTACGCGTCGAAGATCATCGCCTACGCCCAGGGCTTCAACCAGATCCAGGCCGGCAGCGCCGAATACAACTGGGGAATCACGCCCGGCGACCTGGCCACGATCTGGCGGGGCGGCTGCATCATCCGGGCGAAGTTCCTCAACCGGATCAAGGAGGC
>DASZKQ010000327.1:0-6003 GCA_035552835.1 Mycobacterium sp.
CGCGGTGATACTGGCCGACCCGGCGCGGCGCGATGGCGGACGGCGGCGCTTCAACCCACGTGACTGCCAACCCGCTTTGGACCGGCTCCTCGAGGTCTATCGCGGCCGGGAGCTAGCCGTAAAGTGTGCTCCTGGAATCGATTTCGACGCTGTGTCCCACCTTGGATTCGATGGCGAGATCGAGGTCACCTCCTATCAAGGGTCGGTGCGGGAGGCATGCCTGTGGTCGACGGGATTGGCCGAGCGCGGTGTGCACCGTCGAGCCAGCATCCTGGAGCGCGGCGAACAGATCAGTGACGCCGAGCCGGACGTCTGCCCGGTGCGGCCCGCCGGCCGGTGGATCGTCGATCCCGACGGCGCAGTGGTACGGGCCGGCCTGGTGCGCCATTACGCCGCGCGGCACGGGCTGTGGCAGCTCGACCCGCACATTGCCTACCTCTCCGGCGACCTATTGCCCACCGGGATGCGAGGGTTCGAGGTCGTCCAGCAGCTGCGGTTTGATGAGCGTCGGTTACGTCAAGCGCTTGCGGTGTTGGACTGCGGCGCCTTGGAGATTTTGGTACGCGGTGTGGATGTCGACCCCACCGCGCTGCGACGGCGCTTGGCATTGCGCGGCAGCGACTCGTTGACGGTGGTGATTACCCGACTCGGCTCGGGTGCAGCAGCGCGCGGGACGGTGTTCGTGTGCCGGCCGTCGCGGTGACGGAGCCGTTCAGCGCTGCGATCGACATTCCGACCTCGCCGCCGTCTTGGGTGTTGACCACATGACCGCCACCGCTCAGGACGCCAATTTCCTGTACGACATCATCACAGCCTTCGGTACCGTGCCCGGCTCCGCGGCGGCCGATAGCGGCAGCAGCTTCCTCACCGACCTGCTCTCGTTGTTCTAAGCCACTGTCCTCCTAGCGGGTCAGCGGCCACCGCGCAGCGTGGCGCGACGGTGGCTGCTGACCCTCCCTCGGGCATAGGGGCCGCGGTTCGCCATCCGTCGCGATAGGGGGCCGGGTAGTCTGGCGAGACGGCATTTCAGCCGTTCCCAGTCTGCGAGGACAAGTCGACCGATGCGCACCTTGATCGCGGCCGCGCTGATCGCGGCCGGTGCCCTGCTGGGCTGGGCCGGCGGCCCGGTCGCGGCGGCAGACTCGGCTTGCACCAGCATGGGCGGCGATGTCGAGGGTGAGCAGACGTGCCACGTGCATGCCGCCAACTCCACCTACAGCCTGGACATGAAGTTCCCACTCGACTATCCCGACGAGCAGGCGCTGATCGATTACGTCAGCCAGAACCGGGACGGATTCGTCAACGTCACGCAGACGTCGTCGCAGACGTCGGGAACCCGCGATGTGCCGTACCAGATGGAGGTGACCTCCGAGCAGTACCACTCCGGGCAACCCCCCAGCGGCACCCGAAGCGTGGTGGTCAAGGTTTTCGAGGATCTCGGCGGCCCGCGGCCGTCCACCTCCTACAAGGGTTTCAATTACGACGTCGGCGCGCAGAAGCCGATCACCTTCGACACTCTTTTCGCGCCCAACAGCAAACCGCTTGACGCCATCTATCCGATCGTCCAGCGCGAGGTGGGACGCCAAACCGGGTTCGGCGCCGCGATCCTGCCCGGTTCCGGCCTCGATTCCTCGCACTACCAGAACTTCGCCATCACCGACGACGAGCTGATCTTCTACTTCGCGCCGGGAGAGCTTCTGCCGGCGTCGATCGCCGGTGCCACCCAGGTCCACGTGCCGCGCAATGCCGTCCCGCCGCTGACGGTCAAGGGCTGACCACCCTCTACCGCAGCAGTTACATCTGTCACGGCAGCCTCTGGCTGAGCCGGTAAGCAGTTTGCCCACCTCGCAGTGACAAAGTGAAGGACCCAGGATTTGTCGCTAGTAGGCGGGCACAACGAATACCGCCTGTTACCTTCGGGGACTTGAGTGACTGCTGGGACAGGCGCCGTTGCGCCGAACGCCCTAGACCGGGCCCGCCTGCAATTCCATCGCCGCCGCACCCAAGGCCACTGTTAATTGGGCGATACATCCGATTAGCGGTACGACCCAAGCGACCCGCTGGCGGACGAGTCGAATCACCGTGACCAGCACGTCGACAACCAAGAAGGCTCCACCGGCCCCTAACGCCAAATGCATAGCCCGATCGAGCCAGGCCCGGTCGCCACACTTCTGGTACGCACAGGAGTCGGTGAGGTCGGGGTGAAGAAAATGAAGTGTGCAAACAGCAAAGCCACCGTCCCGATGACATCGGCGAGCTGACGACCACCGCTGCGGCTGGTGTTCTGCGCCGACGGGTACTGCACGGCCGGATCATTCGACACCCAGACCATCCTTGCCGAGGCGATGCCTTCGGGCCAGTCAGTTCGGCGCGAAGCTATACACCTGGCCATCGCTGGTGGCGGTGACCACCCGGCGGTCGTGGCCGACTGAGACGCCCACCGGGTAGCCGGTCGCCTCAGGCAACGGGAAGTTCCCGAGGGTGCGGCCGCTGCCCGGATCGAAGACCAGCAGCGACATACCCCGTGCTCCCTCGCCGGGACCGCCGGTCACCACGACGTAGCCGACGCCCTGACCGGCCAGACTCGACGTCGACAGCGGGCTGACGTCGTTGCGGCGCCATACCTGCTGGGCGTGGTCGCCAGCGTCCTTAAAGGCGACCAGCCGGGTGTCCGGGCCGCCCCCCGACACGATTAACCCGCTCGGCGTCACCGAGGGCGGGGTCTGCGCAAGGAACTTCAGCGGCACAGACCATTTCGGCTTGCCGTCGGCGGCGTGCAGCGCCGATAATTGCTCGTCGCGGCCGTTGATGTAAATCGTCGACCCGTCGCTGGACAGCACCGGGCTGGCTATCACCCCGCCGCTCACCGCATCGCTGGCCCATTCGCGCGTGAGCAGCGGGCTCTGGCCCGGGTGGTACTTCAACGCTGTCAGCACCGGCGCGGGGGCGCCCGGCTGCCACAGGCCCAGCACCACCATCCCGCTCGCCGCTGCGAACGCCGGCGCCGCGGCGACCGGGCAGCCAACCCGGGCCGGTCCGCAATCGGAGAGCCCACGGGTGAAGTCGGCCGGATCGACGTTGTCCACTAGATCCATCGCATTGCCGATGACGGTGCCGCGGTGTGCGTCGAAAACCTGCACTTGCCCCAGGTGCGTGACAACGAGCAGTTGACTATGACCGAGAATCCTTGGCGTAGAAGGCATTCCGATTACCGGTCGGCGCCAACGGATCCACTGGGTGACGGGAAACGACAGTATCGCCCCGGGCTGGCCGACATAGAGGTTGTCGAAGCCGTCGAACAACGGGCCGGAGATGCCGCCGCCCTGGAATAGTCGGGTGCACCAGCGCTGTCTGCCGTTGTCGTCGTTCTCCCACTCCATCAGCGAGCAACCGCCCGGTGTTTGCGCGTTGAGTCCCATCCAGTTTCGGGAGCTGAGCGCCGGTGCCGCCGCTAGCGAGCCCTTGACCGACCGGGTCCAGCGCAGGCTCAGGTTGGTAGCCCCGGACGTCGCGGTGTAGCTGCTGTTGGACGCGTCGCCGTATTGCGCGGGCCAGCCCTGGGCGGGCACGGTGTCGACCCACGAGTCGGTATTGCCACAGCCGGCCAGGGTGGCCGCCAGAACGACCGTCGATACCGCGCAAGACCAACGCCGCAGTGCTCGTCGGGGGACTGGCCAGAACACGGTGTGGCTTCAAAATCCTTCCCGGAATGTGGGGCATGAGCTGCGATCAAGTACAGCCGAGGGTAACCCGTAGCACTTCGCGCAGCCCTGATTGCCCCGCTTCTGAGCCCGCCCCGTTCCGGCGTGCATCCTCGCGGCGCTAGGCTTTCCGGCCATGACGACAATGTGGGGGGCACCTCTACATCGCCGCTGGCGGGGATCGATGCTCCGTGACCCACGCCAGGCCAAGTTCCTGACGCTGGCATCGCTGAAATGGGTGCTGGCCAACCGCGCGTACACCCCGTGGTATCTGGTCCGCTACTGGCGGTTGCTGAAGTTCAAGTTGGCCAACCCGCACATCATTACCCGCGGCATGGTTTTCCTGGGCAAAGGCGTCGAGATCCATTCGACCCCGGAACTGGCGCAGCTGGAGATCGGGCGATGGGTGCACATCGGCGACAAGAACACCATCCGCGCACACGAGGGCTCACTGCGGTTCGGCGACAAGGTGGTGCTGGGCCGCGACAACGTCATCAATTGCTACCTCGACATTGAGCTCGGCGATTCGGTGCTGATGGCCGACTGGTGCTATGTCTGCGATTTCGACCACCGAATGGACGACATCAATCTGCCCATCAAGGACCAGGGCATCATTAAGTCCCCAGTGCGGATCGGACCGGACACCTGGGTCGGGGTGAAGGCGACTGTGTTGCGGGGCACCACCATCGGAAGGGGCTGCGTGCTGGGCTCGCATGCCGTAGTCAGGGGCGATGTGCCGGACTACGCGATCGCGGTCGGCGCTCCGGCCAAGGTGGTCAAAAATCGGCAGCTCGCCTGGGAGACCTCGGCCGCCCAACGCGCCGAACTGGCGGCAGCCCTCGCCGATATCGAACGCAAAAAAGCGTCCCGCTGACGGGGCATTAAGCGCATCGGCGGCCAGAAGTAGCTGTGCGCGGCGAATAGGGTTAAGTTTATCTGCCCTGGTCCAATTCGACGAATGCGCGCGCGATTTCTCTGACTGGCGTGTTGGACTGCTGCGACAGTAGCCGCAGCCGCTCGAACGCTTCGGTCGCGTTGATTTGATGGCATGCCATGAGCATTCCTTTGGCTTGGCCGATGATGTCACGGGAGGCCAAAGCGCGGCGGAACTGGTCGTTGCGGCACACCGCATCCCAGGCCAGCGCGGCATAGGTGGCGTAAACGAATCCGAGATCATCGGATTCGGCATCAAACGCGTGGGGGCGTTCGGCATAGAAGTTGAGTGCGCCCATGGTGTGTCCGTTGGCGGACATCGCAACGGACAGCACCGAGCGGATGGGAGTCTGCGCCAGCGCGTCCCGCCGATAGTGCGGCCAGCGGATGTCGCTGGTGAGATCGTCGACGCGCACAGTGTGGTGTTCCCGGGTGGCCTGCAGGCACGGGCCTTGTTGATGGCGATTCTGGATGACATCCAGCAGCCTGGGATACTCTCCGGTCGATGCGGGCGTGTTGATACGGCCGCGGCGGTCGATAGTGGTGATGCCGGCATACTGCGCGCCTGGTACGTAGTGGGTCGCGGTGGCGGTGAGCTCAGCAAGCACCGTCGCCACCTCGGCGGCTTCTCGTGCGTGCAAATCACGAATCAAGGTCGCGATTTGCACATGGACGTTGTCGTTTCGGAAAAACCCATCGACAGCGGGTGCTGGCTGTTGGCGCCCGGCTGCCGAAGGGTCCACTGTTGTCGGCGCGGAGGATGGGGTGATCAGCCGGCGAGCGACGGCGATTACCGGCTGCTGGTAGTAGGTTGATAGCCGCGTCAACAGTGACCGCGCCGCCTCGGCGTTGATGTCGCAGCGCTGCACCAGGACATCAATGGCCCGGTTGATTGCATCGTCTGTCATGTCCTCGCCTGCTTGTGAAGTGTGGTGCGCGGGCGTTAGCCGTGACACGGGACCCGGTGGCCGTTAGGCCTCGGTTGGCGAACCGACCACTGAGGCATGCGAGGGCGGAGGCCGCTGGACAGATCAATATCTATCGCCATGGTCGACACCTCCACACCCCAATTACCGCTGTGCAATGGCACTGACAACCTGCTCTATCAGCGCCGACAACCTATGCCAGCAGCATTAATAATCTATAGCAACAGCAACATATTGTTGTATAGCACCGCTGCTACACTTGTGCAACAGGTCGACCACATGTTTTCCTTGAATCGCCACATGTTTTCCCTGATAGCTCCGGAGACAGAAGGACGCAGCGATGAATGACCGCGACAACCGCAAGGTGGGTCCGCCTGCGTCCGACCGCGGCGTGTACGGCATTTCGGTGGCAGCCGAACTATCCGGCATCAGCGAACAATCGC
>DASZKQ010000328.1:0-10745 GCA_035552835.1 Mycobacterium sp.
TTCCGCCATATCCCCGAGCATTTCCGGTCCGGCGAACTGGCTCTCAACGACTATGGGCGCGTCGGCCGGGCAAGCCTGCTCGCCATGAAAATTGTGTTCAGCGCCGTCGGGAACCAGTGGGACTATCGGGGTTTCAAGGACGCCCGGGTTCCCCAGAGCTGGAGTCCGCGACTGACGCTGGTCGAGGAGACCAGCCTGTCCCACGCCCCCGAGGTCGACCTGTATCCGGCGGGGGCGCGCGTGTCGACCCGGCTGATGGGGATGACCAAGGGCGGCGCTCGCACGGCGCGAATCTTGCGTTACCGCTTCTGAGACCCGAGAGGAGACGACGATGGCGGCGACGCTCATCACCGGTGCGAGCGTATGGGACGGCATCTCGGCCCAGGCGGCGCCGCGACAGGTGCTGGTCGCGGACGGCCGCCTCCAGCGAGTCGCCGACGCGATCGAGGCGCCGGCCGACGCACGGGTAGTGGATCTTTCCGGGCACACCCTGGCGCCGGGCTTCATCGACTGCCACGTTCACGTGACGTTGGCACCGCCGGTGGGCCTGACGCTCGCCCTCGAGTCGAGCACCGCGAAGACGTTGAAGGCGCTGCCGGTGCTGCGGGCGCTGCTGATGAACGGGTTCACCACGGTGCGCGACTTGGGATGCGGCGACGTCGATTACCCCACGATCGACCTTCGCAACGCGTTGGCGGCCGGGCTCGTCGTCGGCCCGCGGATGGTGGTGGCACCGCACATGATTTCCGCGCGCGGCGGCCACGGCGACTTCAGCGGAATGGTCGCCGACGAATACCAAGGATGTTGCAGGCCACTGGAATTGGCAGCAGCCGACGGCGGCGACGAGATCCGCACCCGGGTCAGGCAGCAGATCCGGGCCGGCGCCGACTGGATCAAGTTCGCCGCTACCGGCGGCTTCGCCTCACCGTCGGACGACCCCGGGCACGCCACCTACAGCCAGGAGGAGATGGATGTCCTGGTCGCGACGGCCCGCGACCTAGAAGTCCCGGTCACCCCGCACAGTTACGGGGACGAGGGTATCCAGCGCGCCATTCGAGCGGGAGTGCGCAGCATCGAACACGGAAACCTTGCGTCGGCTCAGACGCTGCAAATAATGCGGGACGCCGGGGTGTTTATGGTGCCGACTCAATACACGATCTTGTCCGGAGCCCGCCGCGGCCAGGACGACCCGCTGTGGGCCGCTCTTCCGGAGCACTCGCGCCGCAAAATGCAGAAGTACCGCGGCGCGCTATTGGATGCAGCGGAGGGGTTGGCCGCCAGCGACGTTCGGATCGCATTCGGGACCGACGCCGGAATGTTTCCCCACCACGACAACTGGCGTGAGTTCCCGATGATGGTGTCCACCGGTATCACGCCGTTGCGCGCCCTGCGCGCGGCCACCAGCATGGCCGCCGAACTGCTGCTTCTCGACGATCTCGGCGTGATCGCCGAGGGCAAGATCGCCGATCTGGTCGCTATGCCCGGCGATCTCTTCGCCGACATCGAAGTCACCGGACGGGTGGACTTCGTCATGAAAGACGGTGTGATCTACAAGGATCCGGCTAGTGCAGATCATCGAGCGCGCTAAGCGCCAGACTCAGGCCGGTAATGCGCGGTGAATGCCGCAGGTGCAGGCGTCGATTGACGGGCAGGTGCAGCGTATTCCCCACTGGATGACCTCTCGCGCCCGGGCCAACGATTCCATCCGGGCGTCGATCTCGGCGAGTTTGGCCTCGGCGAGTGCGCGACTCGCCGGACGCCCAGGCGCATCGTCGGCGAAGAGCAGCTGAATCTCTTCCAAGGCAAACCCGGCGGACTTGCAAAGCCGAATCACCTCGAGGCGGCCGAGGACCGACTCGTGGTAGCGCCGCTGACCGCCCACCCGGGCCGCCGGCGGAAGCAGGCCGATCTGCTCGTAGTACCGCAACGTGGTCGCAGCGACACCCGTCTCGCGGGCCACCTCTCCGATTGTCAGATGTCCGGTCATCGGCCCTCCCAAAATCGAAGCTTGACTTCGAGTCAACTCTAAGTCGTTAACTGGCGCTATGCACCCACACACCCTCAATGAACTCAGCGCCGCCCGCTACGCCCGACTCCGGTCGTTTCGCCGCAACGGCACACCCGTCGACACGCCGATCTGGTTCGGACTGGACGAAGCCGCGGTGGTGTTCCGCACCAAGACGGGCCCGAAGACCAAACGGTTGGCGGCGCGTCCCGGCGTGGAACTCACCGCATGCGACTACCGCGGCCGTGTCCGCCCAGCAGCGACGACGATGGCGGGCCGCGCCACGATCCTGTCCGGAGCCGACGCCGAACAGGCCAACCGCCTCCTGCACGGGCGGTATGGCTGGCAGTGGAACATCGTGCCGTTGATCAAAGTCCCGGGCGTGACCAACGTCCACCAAGATCTCTGCCTTCGCCAAAAGCTGCGCCACGCACGCGACCGCGGCGTCTGGACCGACAGCGTCATCGTTCGGGTAGAGACGGCCCATGTCTGATCCGGTCCACTCGCCCAGCGTGCGCCAATGCTGCACCGCCGCAACCGGATTCGTCTGGGGTATGGTGCGGCCGAAGCGGCTCGATCAGCGGTTCATCCGGAGCATTGTCGACGCAGGACTCCCGGTCACCGCCGCGACGGTGAGCGTAACCGCGCTGCCCCAAGTGCCACGGTCCGTACCGACCGCCGCGGTTGTCGAGGGCATGTTGACACCTGCCCGCGTGGAGAACTCGCTGACGTCATTCATCGTCACTCATCCCGACGCGGCCTTCATCGTCGATCCCGCAGTGTGTCTGAACGCCGAGGAGCGGGCAATTTCGCAATTACCCGCAGTGCTGCGTGTGGCAGTTCGCCCGCCGTCCGACACCATCCCCACCATCAGAGCCCTGAGTCGGCTGCCCGAAACGCCGCGACTGGATTTTGCATTACCGACGCACGCACACTGGGACCACGTGTCGGGTCTGTTGGACATTCCCGATCTTCCGGTTCACCTGCACCACGTCGAACACGAATGGATCGCTTCCGGGCCGGTCGCACCCGTCGGCGGAGTCCGCGATTCGCTGCGCGATCGACCGATCGTCCAATACGACCTGGACGGACCACCGGTACTGACATTCACCAAATCCCACAATTTGTTCGGCGACAACTCAGTCCTCCTGGTGGACCTGGCGGGACACACCCCGGGCAGCGTCGGCGTGCTCGCCCATACCAGGCGGGGATGGATTCTGATCGCCGGTGACGCCGCCTGGCATGAATTGCAGATCGAAAAGGTCCGGCAAAAGTCAAGCTACCCGGGCGCTTTGGTAGACGAGGATCGCGACCAAGCCTTCAGAACACTCCAGCGATTACACGTGGCGCGGCACGCAGTGACGATTATCCCGACACACGACCATCGGGCGGCGCTTCGGTTGTCGGCTTAGCTTGGCTTAGCTTGATTGCTCGGCTCCTCCTCATCGCGCTTCGCGTCCCCCTCGCCGCTACGCGGCTGGGGGTGCCCCCACTGCATCGTCGCCGAGCTATCCGCCCAGGCAACCCGGACCGAGCAGCGCCTTGAGATCGCCCATCAGCGCCGGGGATGGTGTCACCCGCAGCGACGAGTCCAACTCGAGCGTGGTGACCCGGTCCCCGCTGACCAGCCGCAGATGCACCTGCGATGTGCCGGGATGTTGTGCCAGCACCTGTTTGAGCGCGGTGACCTTGTCAATGGTGCACTGTCGCGTCGGCAAGCTGACTGCTAACGGCCGATCCAGTTGTGCCGAGGAGAAGTCAGGCACCACAAGGTCGTTGGCGATCAGCGCTATCCGGTCATCGCGGATCGCGACCTTTGCGGTGATGAGCACCACCGCGTCGTCGACCACGTCAGCACCGAAGGCCGAGTAGGTGTGCGGGAAGAACATCACTTCGATACCACCGGTGAGGTCTTCCAGCTGCGCTGAGGCCCAAGGCATTCCGTTCTTGTTGACGCGGCGGTTCACCGACGCCAGGATGCCGCCCACCTTGACCAGGGTGTCGTTGGGGATGTCGCCGTCGAGCACCGCCGGGATTGCGGTATCGACCTGAGTAGCCATTAGATGCGCCACCCCGTTGAGCGGATGTCCGGATACGTACAAGCCCAGCATTTCGCGTTCCAGCGCGAGTTTGTGTTTGTCGTCCCACTCCTCGTCGGGAACCCTGATGGTGAAGACCGCGTCAGCGCCTGCTCCCCCATCATTCGGGTCCCCGCCGAACAGGTCGAACTGCCCCATCGCCTCGGCCTTCTTAGTGCCCAGCACCGAGTCCACCGCGTCGGTGTGCACCAGGAACAGCCCTTTACGGGGGTGCTTCAGCGAGTCGAATGCGCCGGCTTTGATCAGCGATTCGGTGACCTTCTTGTTGCACGCCGCGATGTCGACCTTGTTGAGGTAGTCGGAGAAATCGGTGAACTTCCCCTTCTCGGTACGGGTGTTCAGCAGCGAGGCAACCACATTGGCGCCGACGTTGCGTACCGCGCCCAGCCCGTAGCGGATGTCGGTGCCGACCGAGGCGAAGTTCAATCCCGACTCGTTGACGTCCGGCGGCAGCACCGTGACGCCGAGTTTGCGGCAGTCGGCCAAGTAGACGGCGGCCTTGTCCTTGTCGTCACCGACCGAGGTGAGTAGTCCCGCCATGTACTCGGCCGGATAGTTCGCCTTCAGATAGGCCGTCCAGTACGACACCATGCCGTATCCGGCGGCATGCGACTTGTTGAACGCATAGTCGGCGAACGGAAGGATGGTGTCCCACAATGCTTTGATGGCCTTGGCTGAGAACCCGTTGGCCTGCATGCCTTCCGAGAAGCCTTCGAATTCCTTTTCCAGGACTTCGCGTTTCTTCTTGCCCATCGCCTTGCGCAGAATGTCTGCTCGGGCCAGCGAGTAGCCGGCCACCTTCTGGGCGATGCGCATGATCTGCTCCTGATACACGATCAGGCCGTAGGTCTCGGCGAGGATCTCGCGCAGCGCTTCCTCGAGTTCGGGGTGAATAGGCTTGATCGCCTGCCGGTTGTTCTTACGGTCGGCGTAATCGTTGTGGGCGTTCATGCCCATCGGGCCTGGCCGGTACAGCGCGATCACCGCGACGACGTCTTCGAATCCGGTGGGCTGCATGCGGCGCAGGAGGTCGCGCATCGGCCCGCCGTCGAGCTGGAACACCCCGAGCGTTTCACCACGGCCCAAGAGCTCGAAGGTCGCATTGTCGTCCAGCGGCACGGATTCCAGGTCGAGCTCAATTCCCCTGTTGGCCTTGATGTTCTCGATCGCGTCGCCGATGATCGTGAGGTTGCGCAGCCCCAGGAAGTCCATCTTCAGCAGGCCGATGGCCTCGCACGACGGGTAATCCCAGCCGGTGATGATGGCGCCGTCTTGCGGCCGCTTCCACAGCGGGATCGCCTCGGTCAGCGGCTCACTGCTCATGATCACCGCACATGCGTGCACACCCGCGTTACGGATCAGGCCCTCCAGGCCGCGCGCGGTTTGGTAGATGGTCCGCACATCGGGGTCGGTGTCGATCAGGCCGCGAACCTCGGCGGCTTCCTTGTAACGCTCGTGGTTGGGATCGGTGATGCCCGACAGCGGGATGTCTTTGGCCATGACCGCCGGCGGTAGCGCCTTGGTGATCCGGTCGGCGATCGCGAAACCGGGCTGCCCGTAGTGGATTCGGGCGGAGTCCTTCAGCGCCGCTTTGGTCTTGATGGTGCCGAAGGTGATGACCTGGGCAACGCGGTCGTGTCCCCACTTGTCGGCGGCGTAGCGCACCATTTCGCCGCGGCGGCGGTCGTCGAAGTCGATGTCGATGTCCGGCATCGAGGTGCGTTCCGGGTTGAGGAACCGCTCGAACAGCAGCCCATGCGGGATCGGGTCGATGTCGGTGATGCCCAGCGCGTAGGCCACCAGCGACCCGGCTGCCGAGCCGCGGCCCGGGCCGACCCGGATGTCGACCGACCGCGCGTAGTTGATCAGGTCGGCGACGATCAGGAAGTAGGACGGAAAACCCTTGTCGCAGACGACTTCGATCTCGTAGGCGGCTCGCTGTGCGTAGCCGTCGGGCAGCGCGTCACCGAATCGCCTGCGCAGACCGGCGTCTACCTCGTGGCGCAGCCAGGAGGCCTGGTCGTGCCCATCGGGCACCGGGAAGACCGGCATCCGGTCGCGCGGTGCCCACACATCGGCGTAGGAGCTCACCCGCTCGCCGATCAGCAGAGTGGAGTCGCAGGCCCCGGCAACCTGGTTGTCCCAGATCGCTCGCATCTCGGCCGCCGACTTCAAGTAGTAGCCGTCGCCGTCGAACTTGAACCGGTTCGGATCCGACAGCGTCTTGCCGGTCTGCACACATAGCAGCGCCTCGTGGTTGTGCGCGGCGTCGCGGGTGACGTAATGGCAGTCGTTGGTGGCCAGCGGCGGGATGTTCAGCGTGCGGCCGATCTCGAGCAACCCGTCGCGGACTCGACGTTCGATGTCCAGCCCGTGGTCCATCAACTCCAGGAAGTAGTTCTCTGCCCCGAAAATCTCCCGCCACTTGGCGGCCGACTCGAGCGCATCGCGGCGCTGCCCTAGCCGCAGCCGGGTCTGCACCTCCCCGGAGGGGCAGCCGGTGGTGGCGATGATGCCGGCCGCGTGCTCGGCGATCAGCTCGGCATCCATCCGCGACCACTTGCCCAGCTGACCCTCGAAGGAAGCCAACGACGACAGCTTGAACAGGTTTCGCAGGCCGGTGGCGTTCTCGGCGACCATCGTCAGGTGGGTGTAGGAGCCGCTGCCGGACACGTCGTCGCTCTTTTGCCCCGGGTCGCCCCACAGGATACGGCGGGTATCAAAGCGGGTACCGGGAGCGACGTACGCCTCGACGCCGATGATCGGTTTGATACCCGCCGCCGTAGCCGCGTTGTAGAACTCGCTGGCGCCGAACATGTTGCCGTGGTCGGTCATCCCGATCGCCGACATCTCCAGCCGCTGCGCCTCGGCCAGCATCGGCGCGATCTTCGCGGCACCGTCCAACATCGAGTACTCGGTGTGGTTATGCAGGTGCACGAAGGACGCGCGATGAGCGCTTGGGCGAAGAGCGGACGGATCGGTCATAGAGACGCCAGTCTATGGCCGTGCACCGACGCATCTCCGGCGTGTCGCAGAGTGTGTCTTGCTGTCCGGCCGACTCACGAGCGAAGCGCGACGATGTCTGAATCGGTGCCGTCAACGACGTCGGTCTGCAACTCGTGCCGGCCCGCAGCCAGATAGTGCACGGTGTCGTCCGGCGCTTCGGACGTTGATCCGGAGTCGGACTTAGGTGATTTAGCCAGCCGTTCTGTAGGCCGATGCGGGGAGCGCGGCGGTAACCGTGATGGCCACCAGTTCGCCTGCCCGACCAGCACGGCGATAGCGGGCACGGTGATCGTGCGTACCAGGAAGGTGTCCAGCAGAAGCCCGGTCCCGATAATGAAACCTGACTGGACCAAGGTGCTGATGCTGGCAAACAACAGACCGAACATCGAGGCGGCGAAAATTACACCGGCCGCCGTGATCACACCACCCGTCGAGCCCACCGTGCGGATGACCCCGGACCGGATGCCATACGGAGACTCATCCCGAAGCCTCGAGATGAGCAGCAAATTGTAGTCCGCACCCATTGCGACCAGCACGATGAAAGTCAGACCCGGGACGCTCCACGTCAATTCCTGGTGGAGCATGAATTGAAAGACGATGACGCCGACACCAAGTGCCGACAAGTATGAGACCACCACCGAAGCTATCAGGTATAGCGGCGCGACAATGGCACGCAGCAGCGCGACCAAAATCAGGAACACAATCAGAATGGTCATGCCGATGATGAGTCGGATGTCTTGGTTGTAATAGGCACGCGTGTCTCGGAGCATCGCGGTGACTCCGGATGCTGATATCGAGGCGTTCGCCAGCGTGGCATCCGGTTGAGCCCCCCGAGCGGCATCGACGATCTTATGAATCTGATTCATGCCATCGGTGCCGAAAGGGTTGAGTTTGGTTTGCACCAAGTATCGCGCAGTGTGCCCATCGGGCGAGATGAAAGACGTCAACGCATAGGTCAATCCGCCCGCTATATGTGTGGTTTGGTGGGTCAGCGCCTTTACCCCGTCGACCAGTTGCCGAATGGCCTCGGCGAAGGTATGCGGATCGTGCTGCGGGACAGGCTGGCGGTCCTTCACGTCGCCGGGGTCGCCGATACCCATTGCCCGCAGGTCGTTGGCGGCGTTATCGAGTATTCGGCGCACACTCTGCGCCGCCGACTCGATGGTGACCGCATCCGGCAGGGACTGTAGCTTTTCAGCAAAACCAGAGATCTTCTGGAGCGCTCCACCGTCGCTCGCGGTGGTAGCACCGACGTCCAGCACCGTCACCGGCGCGGCGTTGAGCGTGTTGGCGATCTCTGCGACGTCGAGTGACATCGCGAAGCCGAGTGCACGCACGGTGCTGATGAACATGGCAGCGTCGTCGACTTCCCCGGCCGGCTTGCCTTGTTCGCCATCCTCGGGCGATCCGCTGTCCATATTGGCCAGGGGGTACAGCATGCCGGCCACGTTGGCGAACGCGTCAGCTCCCCCACCGCCCGATTCGGCGTCGGTGTCGGCCGCAAAAGCGGAGCCGTTGGATGGGCCGTTTGCTGCGCTGCCAACAGCAGAAGTTTGATCGGTCGATTTTCCGGTGGGTGGAGGGGCACCTCGGATCGTCGCGATATCGGGCATTTGTTTCACCCGCTGTGTCATCTGCTTGAGGTCTGCAAGGGCTGCCGGTTCCCGCAGGTCGTGTGGTGATTGGACGACGAGATACTCAGGGATGGTGGCGTTCAACGGAAAATGTTGGGCCAGCGTTCCATATCCGACAGCGCTCTCGACGGACTTCGGAAGTGTTTTGCTGTCGTCGTAGTTGTAGCGGGCCAAAGTTGCGCAGCCGGCAAGAATGATCAGCACCGTAAGGCTGGCGAGCAGATGGGTCACGGGTCGGCGCACGATGCGTATTCCCGAGCGCCGCCAAAAGCGGGCGGTGAGGTCGCGGCGTGGCATGATCCAACCGCGAGGTCCGGCGAGGACGAGCAGGGCCGGGAGGAAAGTCAGCGCGGCCAGGAGCGCTACCCCAATAGAAATAGCCAGCGCCGGCCCGACTGTTCTAAAGGCTCCCAAATGGGTGAACATCATCCCAAGAAAGGTGATCGACACGGTGGCCGCGGACCCGGCGATCACTTTACCGATAGACGTCAACGCCTTCCGAACTGCTTGATTCGAATCCAAGCCGAGTCGCAAATAGTCGTGGTAACGGCTGATGAGAAACACGGCGTAATCAATCCCAGCGCCCGCCATCATCGTCGTCATTAGCGTAATCGTCTGGCTGGTAACGCCCAAACCAAGTTGGGAGACCCCAGCCACAATGGCCTGCGCAGTCACCACCGAAATACCGATCGTTACCAACGGCAACATCATGGTGACCGGATTTCGATAAATGACGAACAAGATGAACAGGACCATCAGCACGACGGCGGTCTCGATCACATGCATATCGCGAATACCGATGTACGTGAGGTCGTCGCCGGTGGCCGCGGGGCCGGTCAGGTTTGCAGTCAGCGTGGATCCCGCGACGGTTTGTTTGACGATGTTGGCGACCCGGCCGTACGCCGCGTGCAGCTCGGGTGTACCCACTCCGCCCGCGAGCACCATTGGCAGGTACCAGGCTTCGTGATCCTTGCTGGTCATGGCCTCGCGCAGGGCCGGTGTGCTGACGAAATCCTGCAGCATAACGATGTCTCGAGTGTCCGGCCGCAGGTTGTCGGCCAGTGCGCGGTAGGTGGCGTCGTCGGAGGGATTCAATCCCGTCTCGTCGGTCAGAACCACCAACAGGACGTTCTCATTCTCTGACCCTGATTGGTGAAACGCCTCGGATATCTGTCGGGTTGTGACCATCACCGGCGCGTTGGACGGCAGGATAGCGACCGGCCGCTCGCTGGCCATCTTTGTCAGCGGTGGAAACGTCAGCGACAGAACGGCGGCGAGCGCGACCCAGAACCCGATGACGACCCAGGGCCACCGCACCACGAAAGCGCCTAACCCTCCGAAGAGGCCGTTGGCTTCGGGCACAGTGGCTGACTCAGCCCCCCGCGACATCTGGTTAGGTTACCGGCAATTTGCCGGATCCGAGGGTCTTCGCCGTAGCGGGTCGTCCGCGCCTAGCCGCGCAGTTTCCGGCCGATTCGCAGGGCAGGCAGCAGCACACTGCGCGGTGCGAACCGACCGCCGAGGCTGGCCACTTTCGGCACCAACCCGGGCACGACGCTGCGCTTACCGTCGAGCATCCCCGCGATCGCGGCTTCAGCAACGTCGTGCGGCGAGACTTGCGCGAAGCCGATGTTTACGTGTTCGGCGTCGGCGAGCTGTGCCCACTCGGTCGGCACGGGGCCCGGACACAAGACCGTGCACGAGACCCCCGTTCCGTGCAGCCCCTCGTGGACGGCTTCCGAGAAGGTCTGGACGAAGGCCTTGGTGGCCGAGTAGACCGCCATGCCCGGCAACGGCTGGAACGCCGCGATGGAGGCGATATTGAGCACCGCTCCGGCGCCGCGATCGACCATGCCGGGTAGCGCGGCATGGGTGAGCTCCATCAGCGCCAGCGCGTTGAGCGTGATTTGTTCGCTTTCCCGCTCGACCGGCAACGTGTGGAAGACCCCGCTGGTGCCGAAGCCGGCGCTGTTGCACAAGCCGGCTATCGGTTCGCTGCGC
>DASZKQ010000329.1:0-3288 GCA_035552835.1 Mycobacterium sp.
TCGAGCAACGGGGCGATCGGCCGGACCCGGGCCTGCTCGTCACCGTCGAAGGTCACGAGACTTCCAGGGACTGCTCCCAGCGCGGCCACCGGCGGGACGAAACGCAACACCGTGCCGGCCAGCCCGCAGTCGATCCGGGCGTCGGCTGCCGGGGCGATCTTCCCGCTGACTGTCAGCTCTGCTGCTGTCCCCTTGACCCGCAGGCCCAACGCGTCCAGCGCGCCGATCATCAGGTCGGTGTCGCGGCTACGCAGCGCACCGCTGATCGTCGAAACCCCGCGGTTCGCGGCGGCCAGCGCCGAGAGCACCAATGCCCGGTTGGTCTGGGATTTCGAGCCCGGCACCGTCACCGTCGCGCACACCGGCCGCTGCGTGTGGGGGGCGGCCCAGGTGTTCACGTGCTCCATCATTGCCTAACCGGGCACCATGGAGTTATGTGCGGACGATTCGCGGTGACGACGGACCCGGCGGCGCTGGCCGAAAAGATCCAGGCGATCAACGAGGCGCGTGCGTCTGAATCGGCCGCCCCGAACTACAACGTCGCGCCCACCACGACCATCACCACCGTGGTCCGTCGTCATGACGAACCCGACGACGAACCCACCCGGCGGGTGCGGCTGATGCGCTGGGGGTTGGTGCCGCCGTGGGTCAAGGCGGGATCTGACGGAGCGCCGGAGTCCAAGGGCCCGCAACTGATCAATGCCCGCGCCGAAAAAATCACTACCTCACCGGCGTTTCGCTCGAGCGCCAAATCCAAGCGTTGCCTGGTGCCGATGGACGGCTACTACGAGTGGCGCGCCAACCCCGATACCGAAACCGGCAAGAAAGCCCGCAAGACGCCGTTTTACCTGCACCGCGCCGACGGCGAGATGCTGTTCATGGCCGGCTTGTGGTCGGTCTGGAAGCCAGCCAAGGACGCCACCCCAATGTTGAGCTGCACGATCATCACCACCGATGCGGTCGGCGAGCTTGCCGAGATCCATGACCGGATGCCGTTGATCGTGCCCGGACGCGACTGGGATCGCTGGCTGGATCCCGACGCTCCGGCCGACCTCGAATTGCTGGCCAACCCGCCCGACGTGCGCGGCATCGAGATGCGCGAGATATCGACGCTGGTCAACAGCGTGCGCAACAACGGGCCCGAGCTACTCGAGCCGGCCGAGCCGCAGCCCGAACAAGCGAGGCTGCTCTAGTTTGTCCGCTGCGGACTTAGCATGCCTGTGTGAGTGACTCGTATACCTACACGTTCGAGGACATCCGCAACCGTCCCGTCGCGGTGATCGGGGCGGGAACGCTGGGCCGGCGCATCGCGCTGATGTTGGCCAGCCGCGGCGGAACCGTGCGGCTCTATGCGCGACGCGCCGAGCAGCGCGCGGCCGGGACCCAGTACGTCACCGAGAACCTCCCGAAGTTGGTGGCTGACCGAGGTTTTGGCGAAGTGGGCGTCGCGGTGGGTGCGGCGTCACTCGGAGAAGCATTGGACGGCGCCTGGCTTGTCGTTGAGTCCGTCTCGGAGAAGCTGGAAGTCAAGATTCCGCTGTGGGGCCAGATCGACCAGGCCGCGCCGGCGGACACCATCTTCGCGACCAACTCGTCGTCGTACCCGTCGCGTCTGATGGCTGAAAACATCCGGGACAAAACGCGATTGTGCAACACGCACTTTTACATGCCGCCAGAAGTCAATGGGCTCGACCTGATGTCCGACGGCCGGACCGACCGTGGGCTGCTCGACACCCTGCTGGCCGTCCTCCCAGAGTTCGGCGTCTACCCCTTCGAGGCACGCCGAGAGTGCACCGGATTCATCTTCAATCGCGTGTGGGCCGCCATCAAGCGCGAGGCGCTGGCGGTGGTCGCTGAGGGTGTGGCCCGTCCGGAGGACGTTGACGGGATGTACAAGCTCAATCTGGGCGCGCCGGCTGGGCCGTTTCAGGTGATGGACCTGGTCGGTCTGGACGTTGCTCTCGACATCGAGAAGCATTACGTCGAGGAGTTCCCGCACCTACCGACGGGCTCGCGGGACTTGTTGCAGTCCTACGTCGACGCGGGCAAGCTCGGCGTCAAGACCGGCGAGGGCTTCTACAAGTACTAGCGCTACCTGGCCAGATAGGCGAGCGCGAGTTCGGCAGCGTTGGCGCCGCACATGCCGTGGGCGCCCGGCCCCGGCGGGGTGGCCGCCGAGCAGATGTACATGCCGGGCACGCCAATGGTGTACGGCGACAACGTGATTCGTGGTCCGAACGTCAGCTGACGAATGTCTTTGGCGCCGGTCATGATGTCGCCGCCGACGTAGTTAGGGTTGTAGGCTGCCATTTGCGTCGTTGAACGAACGGTATGCCCGACGATGCGTTCCCGGAATCCGGGGGCGAACCGCTCGATCTGGGCGATGATCGCCTCGGTCGCGTCGCCGGTGTAGCCATTCGGGACGTGCGCGTAGCTCCACACCGGATGCGTATTGCCCACCGAGCGTTGCGGATCGGCCAGGTACTGCTGACCGACCAGCACGAACGGCCGCTCCGGCATCCGGCCCGCATGGATAGCCCGCTCGGTCGCGGCAAGTTCGGAGTATGTCCCGGCCAGGTGCACCGTGCCGGCCCGGTGGGCGTCCGGGTTGGTCCAGGGCACGCCGCCCTCGACGGCGAAGTCGACTTTGAACGCACCGGGACCGCGCCGGAACCTGGTGAAGGCACGCGAAACTCGGCGTGGCAGCCGGTCTCCCAATATCTCAGCGACCGCACTGGGTGCCAGATCGAACATCGTGACGTCCGCGGCCGGCAGCTGCGACGCCGCCTTGACCCGGACACCGGTCTCGATCTTGCCGCCCAAATCGCCCAGCAGCTCCACCATCGCAGTGGTGATCGACTGCGATCCACCTTCGGCGACCGCCCAGCCGTACCGGTGGCCGGCCGCGATGATGCCCATCCCGATGGCGGAGGTCATCGGGTAGTGCAGTGGCCGGAAGGCATGCGCCGCAACGCCTCCGAACAACGCCCGTCCCTCGTCGGTGCGGAACAGCCGGGCGAACGTCGATCCGGGAAGCACGGTGGGTGCACCGAATCGGGCCAGCATCAGCGGATGATGCGGGAACCGCAGCAGGGGCCGCATGATGTCCTCGCTGAGCGCGTCGAAGCGGGCGGCCGGGTAGCCGAACGCCAGCCGCCATCGCGACCCGTCGCGACCGAGACCGGCCGCGGTCTGCTCCACCGAGCGGTACAGCACTCCGGCGCTGCCGTCGTCGAGGGGATGCACGCAATCGATCTCCGGCCAGCGCCACGACAGGCCGTACCGCTG
>DASZKQ010000330.1:0-1500 GCA_035552835.1 Mycobacterium sp.
CGCCGCCAGCGGTCCTCGAGCTTGGCTAGCTCCTTGTCCGAATCAGGTTGGGATGCAACCGCTTCTGGCAAACTTTCGTCTACCCGGTCATCGTTTTCTTCGGTCTTGGAATGCTCTGCGGGGCTGACCATTGCTAGCTCAGCCCCGGTCGAACTCGGCGTCGACCACGTCGTCGTCACCGACCGGAGAGCCCCGGCCGTCGCCGGGCGGTTGCCCGTTGCCGCCACCGGACGGCATGGGCTGTAGCCCGTAAAGCACTTGCTGCAGTTCGGATGTCAGGGACTGCACTCGGTCCATCGGTGCGTCTTCCTTGACGGCCTGGCGTGCGTCGGCGATCAGCATCTCGGCGCGTGCCCGGTCGTGCGGCGCCGCCGAATCGCCCAGTTCGGCGAGCCGGCGCTCCACCTGGTATGCCGCCGAGTCGAGTTCGTTGCGCGCCTCGACGGCCTTGCGCAGTTGCTCGTCCTCGCGGCGGTTCGCCTCGGCCTCGGCGAGCATCCGTTCGACCTCGTTCTTATCGAGGTTGGACTGATCGCTGATGGTGATGCTCTGTTCGGCGCCGGTGTCCTTGTCGCGTGCGGTGACATGCAGGATGCCGTTGGCGTCGATGTCGAAGGTGACCTCGATCTGCGGGTCACCCCGCGGCGCCGGGCGGATGTTCTCCAGCTTGAATCGACCGAGTACCCGGTTGTCCTTGGCCAGCTCCCGTTCACCCTGCAGTACAACGACATCCACGGCGGGTTGGTTGTCTGCCGCGGTGGTGAACACCTCGCTGCGCCGTGCCGGGATGGTGGTGTTGCGCTCGATGATCTTGGTCATCAGCCCGCCGGCCGTCTCCACACCCAGCGACAATGGAGTGACGTCGAGCAGCAAGACGTCGGAGACCTCGCCCTTGAGCACACCGGCCTGGATCGCGGCGCCGAGCGCGACCACCTCATCTGGGTTCACGCTCATGTTGGGGTCCTTGCCGCCGGTGAGCCGGCGGACCAAAGCCTGGACTGCGGGGATCCGGGTGGAACCGCCCACCAGGATCACCTCGTCGATGTCGTTCGCGCTCACCTTGGCGTCGGCCATTGCCTGCTTGACCGGGCCCATCGTTCGTTCGACCAGGTCCGCGGTGAGGTCCTCGAACTTCGATCGCATGATCGTGGTAGTCAAATGCTTCGGCCCGCTGGCGTCAGCCGTGATGAACGGCAAATTGACCTGGCTCTGCGCCACCGACGACAGTTCGACCTTGGCCTTCTCGGCCGCCTCGAACAGCCGCTGCAGCGCCTGCGGATCTTTCCGCAAATCGATGTTGTTCTCGCGCTGGAATTCGTCGGCCAGGTAGTCGACGAGCCGGCGGTCGAAGTCATCGCCACCCAGGTGCGAATCACCGGCCGTGGCACGTACTTCGACCACGCCGTCACCCACGTCAAGCAGGCTCACGTCGAACGTGCCGCCGCCGAGGTCGAAAACCAGCACGGTCTCGTGGCCCTTCTTGTCCAGCCCGTAGGCCAG
>DASZKQ010000331.1:0-16337 GCA_035552835.1 Mycobacterium sp.
CGACTGTCATCGTCGACCGCGAGGAGATCACGGTCATCGGTAAGCTGGCCGATCCGGAAAGCTCGCAGAAGAAGGAAAGCGAAGCTCACACTTCGGGTCGCGTCTCGCGCTTTCGTGAGGAAACCCGGCCGGAGCGGATGAACATCGCCGATGAGGCACAGGATCGCTACGGCCGCAAGGTTTCCTGGGGCGTCGAGGTGGGTGGCGAGCGGATCTTGTTCACCCACATCGCGGTCCCGGTCATGACGCGGCTGAAGCAGCCGGAGCGGCAGGTGCTCGACACCCTGGTCGACGCCGGCGTGGCCCGGTCTCGCTCCGATGCGCTGGCCTGGTCGGTGAAACTGGTCGGCGAGCACACCGAAGAGTGGCTGGCCAAGCTGCGCGACGCCATGTCGGCGGTCGACGACCTGCGTGCGGAGGGACCCGAGCTGTAGGCCGCTTTAAGCCCGAGTCATCGCGTAGTACGCACCTCGCCGGGCCAGCAGCTCGCTGTGGTTGCCCCGCTCGACGATCTTGCCCGCCTGCATCACCAGGATCACGTCGGCGTCGCGGATCGTCGAAAGACGATGCGCGATAATAAAACTCGTCCGATCACGACGAAGCTCATGGGTGGCTTTGGCTATCAGCAACTCGGTGCGGGTGTCCACCGAGCTGGTCGCCTCGTCAAGGATCAACAGCTGCGGCCGGGCCAGAAATGCCCGCGCGATGGTGATCAACTGCTTCTCGCCGGCGCTGATGTTGCTACCGGCGTCATTGACCCGGGTCTGGTACCCGTCGGGCAGCGTGTGCACGAACCGGTCGACGTACGCGGCCTTGGCCGCCTCGATCACGTCGTCGTCACTGGCGTCGGGCCGTCCGTAGGCGATGTTCTCGGCGATCGTTCCACCGAAGAGCCAGGTGTCTTGCAGGACCATGCCGATGCGGGATCGCAGCGAATGCCGGCTTATCGTCGTGATGTCGATGTCGTCGACCAGGATCCGCCCGAAGTCGACGTCGTAGAAGCGCATCAGCAAGTTCACCAGCGTGGTCTTGCCCACCCCGGTCGGTCCGACGATCGCCACCGTGCTGCCCGGTTTGGCGGTAAAGGAGAGCTCGTCGATCACCAGGGTGCCGGGGCGATAGCCGAAGCTGACGTGGTCGAATTCCACCCGCCCAGTTGGCCCTTCACCGTTGGGCGAGGGCAGTAATGCTTCGCGGTCCGGTGACTCTTCCGGCTCATCCAGCAAGTCGAAAACCCGCTCGGCACTGGCCACCCCGGACTGCAGGGTGTTGTACATCGAGGCGACCTGGTTCATCGGCGCGTTGAACTGGCGGACGTATTGGATGAACGCCTGAATGCTGCCGACTGTGATCTGACCGGTGGCCACCTGCACTCCACCCACCACCGCCACCGCGACGTAGCTGAGGTTGCCGATGAACCCCGTCGCCGGCGACACCAGACCGGAGATGAACTGAGCACCGAAACTGGCTTGGTACACGTCGTCGTTGAGCCGACGGAACTCGTCTTCGGCCGCCGCACTTTGGCCGAACGTCCGGACCACGGTGAAGCCGCTGTAGGTCTCTTCGATGTGGGCGTTCAGCCGGCCGGTGTTGCTCCACTGCGCGACGAATAGTCGTTGTGAGCGTTGGGCAATCGCCCGAGTCGCGGCCAGCGCCAGCGGCACGGTCAGCAAGGTGATCCCGGTCAGCAGCGGCGAGATGGTCAGCATCATCGCCAACACCGTCACCACCGTCAGGACAGCGGACAGCAGTTGGGTGATCGTCATCGACAGCGACGTCTGGAGGTTGTCGATGTCGTTGGTGACTCGGCTGAGCACCTCGCCCCGTTGCCGGGAATCGAAGTAGGCCAGCGGCAGCCGGTGCAGCTTCTCCTCGACATCGGCGCGCAGCGCCTGCAGCGTCCGCCGCACTGTGACATTCAGTAGCCGGGCCTGTGCCCAAACCAGCAGCGCTGCAACAATATACATCACGAGAGCCAGTGCCAGGGTCTGGGCTACCGCGGCAAAGTCAACACCTCGACCTGGGACCACATTCATCCCGGACAATAGGTCGGCGAAGGTGTTGTTGCCACCAGCCCGCGCCGCCGCGACAGCCTGCGCCTTGGTGATACCGGCGGGCAGCAGCCGGCCCAGCACACCGCTGAACAGCAGGTCGGTGGCATGGCCGAGGATGCGCGGAACCACCACGCCAATGACCGTTCCGGCGATGCCCAGGACGATCACCGCGACGGCCGTCCGCCGCTGCGGCGCCAAGCGCTTCACCAGGCGGACGGCCGACCCGGTAAAGTCGCGGGAGCGCTGATCCGGGTACTGGACAGTGCCCGTTGGCGCGGTCACCGCTGTCCTCCCGCGTGAGAGTCCATCGACTGCGACTCGGCGAATTCCCGATAGGTCGGGCACTCGGCGAGCAGCGATTCGTGCGTACCTGTTCCGATCACCCACCCGTCGTCGACGACGACCACCTGGTCGGCCTGGGTAATGGTCGAGATGCGTTGCGCCACAACGATCACCGTTGCATTGGCGGCGATCTCGGCCAGCGCAGCGCGGACCTGCGCATCGGTGTGCAGGTCGAGTGCGGAAAACGCGTCGTCGAATAGGTAGATCGCCGGATGGCGGATTACCGCCCGCGCGATCGCCAGCCGCTGCCGCTGCCCGCCCGAGAAATTGATACCGCCCTGAGCGACGCGCATCTGCAGCCCGTCATCGTGTGCCCGGACGAATTGGTCGGCAGCCGCCACCCGCAGCGCGTCCCACATCTCGTCCTCGGTTACTTCCTGTCCCGGGGCCGCACCGATACGCAGGTTGTCGGCGACGGTCCCGGAGAACAGGTAGCCGCGCTGAGGCACCAAGCCGATGCCTGACCACAGCTCTTCGATGTCGTGGTCGCGCACGTCGACACCGTCCACGAGGACGGCTCCGGATGTCACGTCGTACAACCGGCAGATCAGCGACACCAACGTCGACTTGCCAGAGCCGGTGCTGCCGACGATCGCGGTAGTGGTGCCGGGTAGTGCGGTCAGCGAAACATCCTGCAGCACAGCGCGATCCGCGCCGGGATAGCAAAATGTCGCGCCGTCGAGTCGAATCACGCCGCGCATGGCGGTTGTTGGCCGCACCGGATTCTGAGGGGTACTCACTGCCGGAGTGAGCGACAACACCTCGGTGATCCGTTCCGCGCACACCGCGGCCCGCGGCAGCACCATCACGGTCATCGTCGCCAGCAACACCGCCATCAGGATCTGGGTGAAGTAAACGAGAAACGCGATCAGGGATCCGACCTGCATCCGACCGCTGTCGATGCGCAGGCCGCCGAACCAGATCAGCGCCACGCTGGAGCAGTTGATGGTCAAGGTGGTCACCGGCAGCATCAACGCCTGCCAATTGCCCGCGCTCAGCGTGGTGTTCGACAGCGTGAGGTTGGCCTCGCCGAACCGTTGACGTTCGAAGGGCTCGCGGGCGAATGCCCGGATCACCCGCACACCGGACAGCTGCTCGCGCATCACCCGGTTGATGTTGTCGATCAACCTCTGCATGCTGCGAAAGATCGGCATCGTGTGCGCAATGATCCAGTAGTTGGCCACGACCAACACCGGGACGCTGATCAGCAGCAGCCAGGACAGCCCGGCGTCCTGGTGGATCGCCATGATGACGCCGCCGACACACATGATCGGAGCGGCGACCAGCACTGTGCAGGTCATCTGCACCAGGAATTGGATCTGCCGAACGTCGTTGGTGGTGCGGATCAGCAGCGACGGCGCGCCGAACCGGGCGGTCTCATGCTCGGAGAATGTGGTGACTTGATGGAACATCGCTGAGCGGAGATCTCGGCCGAACCCCATCCCGGTCCGAGAGCCGAAGTAGACCGCGCCGACCGCGCACACCACCTGCAGCGCGGTGACCGCGAACATCACCACGCCGAGCCGGACGATCGTGGCGGTGTCGCCCTTGGCGATGCCGTCGTCGATGATCGTGGCATTCACCGTCGGCAAGTAAAGCGATGCCAGGGTGCTCACCAACTGCAGCGTCATCACCGCCGCCACCAGCCGTCGATACGGCCGGACGTACTGGCGCAGCAGTGCCAGGAGCATCTGGTAACTGTTGCACACCGCCGCGGCCACGAGGCCCGCTGGTGGATAAGAAAGTACAGGTCACCGCGTGTGCAATGGTTGACTCAAGGTGCTGCCGCTACAGTGCATCCTGTGATCAGCAGAAGGCGCGCGTAGCCGTGCGGCGCAACGTGGCGGCGCTGGCCCTGGCGGCGGCGACCTTGATTCCCGCGGTGGCCGCGTGCTCCGATTCCGGCTCTAACCACTCCCAGTCGACGCAGTCGACGGCGCCGGCGTCGGGGCAGGGGCAGCACGGCCCGTTCTTCCCGCAGTGCGGCGGCATCAGCGACGAGACGGTAACGAAGCTGACGGAGGTGACTGGGCTGGTCAACACCGCCAAGAATTCGGTGGGCTGCCAGTGGCTCGCGGGCGGCGGTATTCTCGGCCCGCATTTTTCCTTCTCCTGGTATCGGGGGAGCCCGATCGGCCGGGAACGCAAGACCGAAGAGTTGTCGCGTTCGAGCGTGGAGGACATCAACATCGACGGCCACGGCGGCTTCGTCGCCGTCGGCAACGATCCGACGTTGGGCGACTCGCTGTGCGAGGTCGGCATCCAGTTCTACGACGACTTCATCGAATGGTCGGTGAACTTCAGCCAGAAGCCGTTCCCCGATGCGTGCAACGTCGCCAAAGAGCTGGCTCGTCAGTCGATTGAGAACTCGAAATGAGAGGCACCGTGCGTGATCGGGTCCTCGTCGGCGTGGCTGTCGTGGCCACCGCGGTGTCCGTGTTGACCGGCTGCACGAGGTCGGTGACCGGCACCGCGCAAAAAGCGGGCATGGGCGATGAGCCGCGCAATAACAACTCCGAGCAGCAGTACCCGAACTTGCAAAAGGAATGTGAGGTGCTCACCACCGACGTCCTGGCCAAGACGGTAGGCGCTGACCCTCAGGACATCCAAAGCACCTTCGTCGGCGCGATATGCCGGTGGCAGGCGGCCAACCCGGGCGGACTCATCGACATCACCCGGTTCTGGTTCGAGCAAGGCAGCCTCGACAACGAGCGCAAGGTTGCCGAGAACCTGAAGTATCAGATCGAGAACCGGTCGATCTCCGGTGTGGCGTCGATCGTGATGAGGCCGAACGACCCCAACGGCTCGTGCGGCGTCGCCAGCGACGCCGCGGGCGTGGTCGGGTGGTGGGTCAACCCGCAGGCGCCTGGTATCGACGCGTGCGCGCAGGCCATTAAGCTCATGGAGCTGACGCTTTCCACGAACTCCTAATGGCTCTGCGAAACAGTTGCAGCACTGCGAGAGTTTTCCGATGCACGGTCGATAAGGCTTTGACCAGCAAAATCGTTGCGACGACGTGCGGTTGCTTGCGTCGCCAACCATCGCGGCGCCAGCCGGGTGGCCCTCCGCTCGGAAACCGCGCCGGCATCGCCGGGTTTTGGGCCGATCACAACGCGCTTGCTGTCGGGCGCCATGCGCGAGAATAACTGTCGCACTTGGGCTTAATTAGTTGACGATTGCCGAATGCGATGGCCAACCCCACCGGCACGCCGGACTTTTCCTCCGCGACGCCGAGCGTTCAGCCAAAGCGATTGAGAGCGCTATTTTTTGACCCCCAAAAGCTACCCGGCGTCAGGTGTGGACGATACCATCGACCAATGTCTGAGACGTCTCCCACAGAGCCAACCTCCGCGGCGGATGAAACTGAATCCTCCGCTGAACCTTCGCCCGAGTCTGATGCCGCAGCACCGGCCGATGAGCCATTGCCCAAGGCAGAGGCCAAAAATTCTTCTTCCGCCCCGCATGCGTCGAAGCTATCGCGGTGGATCACAGTGGCGGCCTTGCTGCTTGCCGTGATCGCCACGAGCGTTGCCGTACTGGGCTGGTTCTACCCGCACAAGAGCGCATCGTCCGCGCCGACCTATACCGACCAACAAACCAAAGAAGCGAAAAAGCACATTTGCGAGACGTTCATGCTGGTCGATCACGAGGTGGTCAGGAATTCTCGCCTGAAGAACCTGCCCGACGGCGGGCCGATCGGTGCGCTTTCGGTGGCGACTGCCGCGCGGCTGGCGTTCTATAGCGGTGGCGCGTTCCTGAGAGACCGCGTCAGCCAAGAACCTGCGACCCCACCCAACCTAGCGAAATCGGTCAACTCCATGGCCTCAACGCTCCAGGAGCTCGCCATCGGCTATCTCGCCGGCTCGCCGGAATTCGCTCAGGATGAGTTGCGGCAAAGTCTCGACGACAAGATCAAAGCAACGATTGAGATGTGCAAATAACGCGACCCAACTTAACGCGGCACGTGGAAATCGACTAGCCCAGCGGAACCGAGTTCGAGGTCCTTCCAGTGGTGGGTGAGCCGTAGTACTGCCATCGCCGAGGTCGGGAACTTCGTCGAGATGCGTTCGGCAGCAGCGGCGTTGGAGCTATTGGCACCGGCCAAGCCCAGCGTCACCTGTGTCATCGTCGGCTCGTGTGCAACCACGAGCAGGACGCCGACGTCGTCACCGACGCGGGTGATCTCGTCGATCACAGTTCCGGGCACGGCTTCATAGAGCCGGTCGACGTAGCGAACCGGTGCGTCGATGGCCGTGTGCGCCAAGGTCTCCCGAGCCCGAGTCGCCGTCGAGCAGAGCACGGCGTCGACCGGAGGCAGGTTGGCCCGCAGCCAATCGCCGGCCAGCCCGGCTTCGCGCTGCCCGCGCGGTGCAAGTGGCCGGTCGTGGTCAGGGACCCCTTCGGGATAGGCCGACTTCGCATGCCGCAGTAGCACCAGGGTGCGGTCTTGCTGGCTCATTCGATCGAGGTTACCGGCAGCGCTGTCGCTGATAGGCGGGCACAACGGGTGTCGCCTCTTTTCGGGACTGCTGTTGCTGATGTGACTTGTGGGTGTCGATTAGGTGACCCGCGCTGGCCAACGTTCGACCTGCCGATCGAGGTCCCCGGACTTGTCGGCGCCGAGTCCTACACTCGCGGTGCCCGGTCGCAGACCGGCCGGACATGAAGCAGAAGGGACGGGATCGCAATGCGATTCGTGCACACCGCCGACTGGCAACTCGGCATGACCCGCCACTTCCTCGCGGGCGAAGCGCAGCCGCGCTTTTCGGCGGCGCGCCGCGACGCAGTGGCCGGTCTGGGCTCGCTGGCAGCAGAGGTTGGTGCCGAGTTCGTCGTGGTGGCCGGTGACGTCTTCGAACACAACCAGTTGGCCCCGCAGGTGGTCAGTCAGTCGCTGGAAGCCATGCGCGCCATAAAGATTCCGGTCTACCTGCTGCCCGGCAACCACGACCCGCTGGACGCGTCGTCGGTGTACACCAGTGCCCTCTTCAAGGCAGAATGCCCAACCAACGTCAACCTGCTCGACCGGCCCGGCGTCCACGAGGTTCGGCCCGGCCTGCAGATCGTCGCTGCGCCATGGCGATCCAAAGCGCCGACGACCGACCTTGTTGCCGACGTGCTCGGGGATTTTGAGGGCCTGCCCTTCGACGGAGTCACCCGAGTGCTGGTCGCCCACGGCGGCGTCGACGTGCTCGACCCCGATCCCACCAAGCCCTCGCTGATTCGGCTGGCCGGCTTGGAGGACGCGTTGGCCCGTGGCGCGGTGCACTATGTCGCGCTGGGCGATAAGCATTCGGTGACCGAAGTCGGTAGCAGTGGACGGGCGTGGTACTCCGGTTCGCCGGAGGTCACTAACTACGACGACGTCGAACCCGACCCCGGCCATGTGCTGATGGTCGATATCGACGAGACGGATCCGCAGCGGCCTGTGATCGTCGAGGCCCCAAAGGTCGGTCGTTGGCGGTTTAGCACGCTGAGCCGTCACGTGGACAACAGGCGCGATATCGCCGACTTGGATCTGAACCTCGATCTGATGCCTGACAAAGACCGAACGGTGTTGCGGCTGGCCCTGATTGGTTCGCTGACGGTCACCGACCGCGCCGCGTTGGATGCCTGCCTGGACAAATACTCGCGGCTGTTCGCGTCGCTGCGGGTGTGGGATAGCCACAGCGATCTGGCGGTCATACCGGCCGACGGCGAGTTCACCGACCTTGGCATCGGCGGGTTCGCCGCCGCGGCAGTCGCCGAATTGGTCGAAACGGCGCGCACCGGGGATGCCGAGATCGCCGGCGACGCACAGGCAGCGCTGGCGCTGCTGTTGCGGCTGACCGACCGCGGTCGAGGTGCGGCATGAAGTTGCACCGGCTGGCCCTGAAGAATTACCGCGGCATCGACCACCGCGAGATTGAATTCCCCGACCACGGCGTGGTCGTGGTGTCCGGCGCCAACGAAATCGGCAAGTCCTCGATGATCGAGGCGCTGGACTTGCTGCTGGAATCCAAGGACCGGTCGACGAAAAAGGAAGTCAAGCAGGTCAAGCCGACCAACGCCGACGTTGGATCCGAGGTCACCGCCGAAATCAGCACCGGTCCTTACCGTTTCGTTTATCACAAGCGCTTTCACAAGAAGTGTGAGACGCAGCTCACGGTCCTGGCGCCACGCCGCGAACACCACAGCGGCGACGAGGCGCACGACCGAGTACAGGCCATGCTGAGCGAGACCGTCGACACCGAGCTCTGGCACGCCCAACGGGTGTTGCAGGCGACGGCGACGGCGGCGGTGGATCTCTCGGGTTGCGACGCGCTGACCCGGGCACTCGATGTCGCGGCGGGCGACACCGCCGCACTGTCGGGCACCGAGCCGCTGCTGGTCGAGCGGATCGACGCCGAGTACGGCCGCTACTTCACCCCGACCGGTCGTGCCAGCGGGGAGTGGGCTGCGGCCATCGCCGCGCTGCGCGCCGCCGAAGACGAAGTGCAGAAATGCACCGCGGCCGTCGCCGAGGTCGACGACCGCGTACACCGGCACGCCGCATTGAGCGCCGAGCTGGCCGACGTGTTGCCACTTCAACAGGCGGCCACGGTCCGGCAGACCGTCGCCCAAGCCGCCGCCGACAAAATTGCGCAGCTCACCGAACAGGTAAAAGAAGCCGAGTTGATCGCTGCTGCCGCCGCCGCGACCAGCACAGCCTCGAAAGGCGCGCACACCGAACGACTACGGCTACGCACCGAAACCGACACGCGCGCCGCGACAGTCGTGACCCTGGAAGCCGAGGCCCGGGAGGTCGCCGAAGCGCAGGCGACGGCTCAAGAAGTCACCGTGGCGGCCGATGCCGTGGTGGAGGAGGTCAACCAGCTGCTCGCCGCCGCCCAGCAGCGTGCCGAGGCGGCCCGGCGCATTGTCGATGAGGTGGCGCGCCGCGACGAGGTCGAGAGGTTGACACCCCGGCTTATCAAAATCGACGCTGCGCAACGTGACCGTGACCTGGTCTCCGACGAGCTATCGACAATTGCCCTGACCGACAATCTTTTCCAACAGATCGAGCGAGCCGCCGCAGCCGCCGAACGGCTTGAGGGCCAACTCGCGTTGGTATCGGCCACGGTGGAATTCACTGCGTCCACCGACATCGAACTCGTCGTGGGTGACCAACGGGTGTCGCTGCCCGCGGGCCAGAGCTGGTCGACCACCACGGGCGGTGCCACCGAAGTCGATGTTCCCGGTATCCTGGCCGCGCGGTTCACTCCGGGCGCGACGGCACTCGATATTCAGGCCGAATACGCTGCAGCACAACAGGAACTGGTCGCAGCACTGGCGGCAGCGCAGGTCGGTGACCTGGCAGCAGCGCGGAGTACCGATCAGCGGCGCCGCGAACTGCTGAACCGCCGCGACCGGACGGCCGCGACCCTGGTGGCGTTGTGCTGTGACGACGAGGTGGAGCAGTTGCGCTCCAGGGTGGCCGAATTGCAAGGCAGGACGTACGCCGGCCACATCGCAATGGATGCCACCGCCGCCCGTGCCGAGCTCGAAGAGGCCGACGCGGCCCGTGTCAAAGCGGGCGCAGACCTCGAGACACACCGCCGGGTCGCGGCCGCCGCCGCGGCTAAGCTCACCGAAATGTCGACGCAAGCAACACTTTCAGACGACAAACTTGCTACTCAACGTGCCGAGCTGGCCGCGGTCGCTGACCGGCTAACCCAGCAGCGCGCAGTCGCCACCGACGAAGCACTGGAGGCCACCGCCGCCAAGGATCTGGGGGCGGCGCAAGCAGCAGCAGGCCGAGTCGCCGAATTGTCCGAACAGGTGGCGGCCGCAGCACCCGACGCCGTGGCCGCCGAACTGGCTGACGCCACCGAGGCGGCTGCGGCATTGCAAACCCGCCACGACGAGATCGCCCACACGTTGCACGAGATCAGCGTGGAGCTAACCCTATTCGGCACCGAGGGGCGCAAGGGCAAGCTCGATGCCGCCGAAGCTGCGCGCGAACACACCGGAAGCGAGCATGCCCGGGTTGGTAGCCGGGCCCGCGCCGTCCAGTTGCTGCGGACGGTGATGGTCCGCCACCGTGACACCACACGGCTGCGTTACGTCGAGCCGTTCCGCGCCGAATTGCAGCGACTCGGGCGTCCCGTCTTCGGCCCCAGTTTCGAGGTCGACATCGACACCGACCTGTGCATCCTCAACCGCACCCTCGACGGTTGCACCGTGCCGTATGAATCGCTGTCGGGCGGGGCGAAGGAGCAACTCGGCATCCTGGCACGACTGGCAGGAGCAGCGCTGGTCGCCAAAGAGGACGCCGTTCCGATTCTGATCGATGATGCACTCGGCTTCACCGATCCGGAACGGTTGGCTAAGATGGCCGAAGTTTTCGACACACTGGGCGAGCGCGGACAGGTGATCGTATTGACGTGCACGCCAACTCGATACGACGGCGTCAAGGATGCGCAACGTATCGAGTTGTGCGCATAGCGATCCCGGCAGTCAGTTACCTCAGGCCATGAATCCGATCGCGGTGTAATCGACGTCGGCCAGCCCGGGCGCGCCGAAGTTGGCCAGATCCCTGCGCACCGCGACGTCGCCGGGCGACTGGAAAAGGGGCAGGTTGAAGCCTTCTCGCCAGATCATCATGTCGACTTGGTTGGCGAGATCGCGCGCCGCACTCTCGTCCAGCTCGGACAACGTCTGATCGATTTTGGCGTCGATGCTTGCATTGCCGATCTTGCCGAAGTTGCCCTCCCCGTCCGACGTATAGATCTGCGGCAGCGCCGACAGCGGGAAAGCGTTACCCACCCATCCGAATTGCACGATGTCGAAGTCGCCGACGCTCACGTACTGGTTGAAAAAACCGTTACCGGCTTTGACGTCGAGCACCAGCTTGACACCGATCTGTGCCAGGTTTTGTTGGGCAACCAGGGCGATCTGCCGGGCGGCCGGCGAGTCGTAAAGCACGTCGCGGACGACTAGCTGCCTACCGTCCTTTTCCCGCACCGCCCCGTTAAGCTTCCAGCCCTGCGCATCCAAGTCTCTGCGGGCCTGGTCAGGGTTGTAAGCGGCTGGCGCACTGTTGTTTTGGTAGCCCACCTGGCCGACGACGTAAACATGATTGTCCAGCGGCGCCGGATGACTGGTCAGGCCGTGCTGAACGACATTGACAATCGCTTGGCGGTCGATCCCTTTGCAGATTGCCAGCCGCAACTTGTCGTCGGACAGGATGGATCCCGATGCGCCGTTGAAGGTCATGTGATACCAGGTCGGTGCCGGCGCGCTGCGGATCACGACTCCTGGGGTGCGCTCGGCAGTGACCATATCGTCGAGCGAGCCGACGCCGGCAGCATCGATCGCGTTGTTTTGTAGGGCGGGGATGACGGCGGTCGAGTCGAGCACCAGGAACGTGATGGAGTTGAGTCGCGGCTTGCGGCCCCACCAGCGGGGATTGCGGGTCAGCACAATGCGCTGCGCGCTGCGGTTGATCATGGACACGATGAACGGTCCGGCCGACGGCCCGGGGGCGTCGAGTTGGCCCTTGTTGAAGACGTCCGGGTTCTCCGTCATGCTGCGGGGTTGCATGCCACCGGCGAACATCCCGCGCCACTCCGCGTACGGTTGGGCGAAAGTGATCACCGCCTGGCGATCGTCAACGCCTCTGGAAACCGACTTCACCCGTTCGAACCCGGCTCTGCTGGCGATCAAGTAGCGCTTGTCCCGGCCGCTGCACGCGTCGACCTCGGCTTTGAGGTCTTCCCAGGTGATCGGGGCGCCGTCGCTCCACACCGCGTTCGGGTTGATCGTAAGAGTGACGACCTGCGGGCTGGCTTTGGTCAGCTCGGCGGCCGTGAAGTAGTCGGTGTTGAGTTTCAGCGACCCGTCGGCCTGGGTGATGAACGCCCCCGGCAACGTCGGTGTGACAATCGAAGCGACGTCGGCCGTGTTTCCGTCGATGTTCAATACATTGAAGTTCGGCGGGAACGAGGTGACCGCAAGCCGCAGGTCGCCGCCATCGCGCAGAGTCGCCGGGTCGCGGGGGTTGATGTCGCTAGAGGTGCCGACCCGCACAGCTTGCCGCCCCACGACGTCCTTGTAGCCCTCTGAGCACCCCGTGACGATCACACAAATCATCACAGTTGCCAGCAGTGCAAGCCTGCGGATCATCGCGACGATGCTAACCACCGCCAACATCCGGGTGCGCTCGCGGGACTGCGGCCAACAGTCGCCGGGTGTACTCGTGCTGCGGGTTGGTGAACACCTGCTCGCCATCGCCCTGCTCCACAATCTTGCCCCGATACATCACCGCCACTCGGTGGGCCAAATGTTTGACCACCGAAAGGTCATGCGACACAAACAGATAGGACAACCCGAATCGTTGCTGCAGGTCAAGCAGCAGGTTGATGATGCCGGCCTGAATCGACACGTCGAGCGCCGACACCGGCTCGTCGAGCGCAAGGATCTTCGGTTGCAGTGCCAACGCCCGCGCGATACCAATTCGCTGTTTCTGCCCACCGGAAAACTCGGCTGGATAGCGGCTGGCGTCGGCGTGGTTCAGCCCGACGATTCCGAGTAGCTCAGCGACCCGTTCCTCGCAGCGGCGTCTGTCAAACCCGTTGGTAACCAACGGTTCAGCGATGACATCGAACACCGGGAGCCGGGGATCCAGCGACGCCACCGGATCCTGAAACACCACCTGCAGTTCGGTCCGTAGCTTACGACGGGCGGCCGGGTCGAGGCCTGCGACGTCGGTGCCGAGAATCTCGATGGCACCGGCCTGGGGTGCGGCGAGTTCGAGAATCTGGCTCAACGTGGTCGATTTGCCGGAACCGGATTCGCCGACGATGCCCAGAGTGCGGCCCTGCTCCAAGGTGAAGCTGACGCGAGAGACCGCACGCACTTCCCCGACTCGTCTGCGAAAAACGACACCTTTAGTCAGCGGGTAGGTCTTGGCGAGGTCGGTGACTTGCAGGACCACCGACGGATCGGCGACCGCGGTCTCGCCCGCAACCGGCTGCGTAGATATGTGATAGATGTCCGCCGCGCTGTGCCCTGTGACGTCGCTGGTGCGGATGCAGGCCGCCTGGTGACCGTCCCGAATCGTGACGAGATCGGGTTCAGCCGAACGGCATTCGCTGATCACCAGCGGACAGCGAGGCGCGAATTGACAGGCATCGGGCAGCGACGTCATCGTCGGCGGAGCGCCCGGGATCGGAACCAGTCGGGTGCCCTGTCGGGAGTCCAGGCGCGGCACCGAACCCAGCAGCCCGACCGTATAGGGCATCCGGCGGTCACGGTAAAGCTCTGCAACTCCCGCGATCTCGACGGGACGTCCCGCGTACATGACCAGCGCCCGGTCGGCGAACTCCGCCACCACACCCAGGTCGTGGGTGATGATCAGCACACCGGCGCCGGTGACGTCGCGCGCAGTTCGCAGCACGTCGAGGATCTGTGCCTGCACGGTGACATCCAGCGCGGTGGTCGGTTCGTCACAGATCAGCAGGTCGGGATCGTTGGCGATCGCGATCGCGATCACCACCCGCTGACGCTCGCCGCCGGACAGCTCGTGCGGAAAAGCCCTCGCCCGGCTTTCCGGCGCCACGATGCCGACCAGCTCGAGTAACTCGACTGCGCGCTTGCGAGCGCCCGCTCGGCTGATCTCGCGGTTGTGGACCTTGATCGCTTCGGCTATCTGATCGCCGACGGTGTAGACCGGCGTCAACGCCGACATTGGGTCTTGAAAGACGGTGCCGATCGACTTGCCGCGAATCCGTGACATCGCCTGGTCGGACAGGCCGAGTAACTCTTCGCCGTGTAATCGCACCGATCCGGAGACGTCGGTGTGTTCGGGTAGCAATCCGACAACGGCCATCGCGGCAGTGGTTTTGCCCGAACCGGATTCCCCGACTATAGCGACCACTTCGCCGGGGTCGATATGGTAACTCGTACCGCGCACCGCCGACACGCGCGCGTCACCGGTTTCGAAGGCGACGTTGAGGTCCGTCACCTGCAGCAGGGCCGTCACTTTTGGCGCCGCTTCCTGCGGCGCCCTGATCGGCTGCTCGGATCCAACGCGTCGCGCAGGCCGTCGCCGGTGAGGTTGGCGCACAACACAATCAATACCAATGCTCCGGCCGGGAAGAGGAATACCCAGGGAAACGTGGTGGTGGAAGGAGTGCCGTCAGCGATCAGCGTGCCGAGCGAGACATCGGGTGGTTGAATACCGAATCCCAAGAAGCTCAGCCCGGTTTCGGCCAGCACCGCGTAGCCGACGTTGAGGGTCGCGTCGATAATCAGGATCGAGGCGACGTTCGGCAGGATGTGATGAACAATCACTCGGCGGTCCGGCACTCCCATAAACCTTGCCGCACGGACGAATTCGCGTTCGCGGAGGCTCATCGTCAGGCCGCGCACCATCCGTGAGCTGACCATCCAACCGAAGATGGCCAGCAGGACGATGAGCCACAACATGCTGCTCGACTGTTTAATCCGCGGAGTGATGATGGCGATTATCAGGAAGCCGGGCACCACCAGCAGCAGGTCCACCAGCCACATCAGCGCGCGGTCGCGCCAGCCGTCGAAGTAGCCGGCAATCGATCCGACGGTGGCGGCGATGCTGGTCGAGATCAGTGCCACACAAAAGCCGATCAGCATCGACTTCTGCATGCCGCGCAGGGTCCGGGCCAACAGGTCCTGGCCGAGCCCGTTGGTGCCGAACCAGTGCTTGATCGATGGTGGCTGCAGCAGCGCGTGGTAGTCGAGAGCGGTGTAGTTATAGGGGAGCAGCGCCGGCAGCCCGTAGCAGCCGACGAACAGCACCACCAGCAAAACCAACGCCACCACAGCAGGTCTGTTGCGCATGAAGCGACGGATGACCAGGCTCCGTCGCGACGTGAAGGTGGCTGGCTTGATGCCGACCCGGAGTGGGGTGGTGTCCGTGGTGGTCTCTTGCGTCATCAGCGCGTCGTCGCCCGGATGGGTCATGACACCCGCACCCGGGGATCCAGCGCCGCATAGATGATGTCAGACAACAGCCCGGCGAATAGCAGTGCGGCACCGGTGAACAGCGTGATCGTCGCGACGATGTGGGTGTCCTGACTCGAGATGGCCTGCACCACCCATTCCCCCATGCCGTGCCAGCCGAAGATCTTTTCGACGAACACCGCGCCGACGACCAGGCCGCTGACGCCGTAAGCGAACAGTGTGGCAAGCGGGATGAGCGCGGTGCGCAAGCCGTGCTTGAACAGCGCACGCCGGCGAGTCAGGCCTTTGGCCCGAGCGGTCCGAATGAAATCCTCGCCGAGCACGTCCAGCATCGCGTTGCGCTGATATCGGCTGAAGCTCGCGGCCGCGCCGAGGGCCAGCGTGAGACTCGGCAACGCGATGTGCCGAGCGCGGTCGACGAGTTGGTCCCAGATTCCGCCAGGCGGAATCGGCGAAGTTTCCCCGGTGTAGGCAAAGATCCGCACCCCGGCGATGTTGTTGATCCGCAGCGCGGCCAGGATGAGCAGGCCGGCGAGCACGAATGACGGGATGCTCAGAATGATCAGCGACAAAACGGTGATCACCCGGTCGCTCAGCCGATACTGACGAACCGCCCCCCAGGCGCCCAGGACCACGCCGGTCACCGTGCCGACCAGCGAACCGATCACCACCAGCCGAACACTGACCCCGACTCGGGACCACAACTCTTGGGAGACGGGGTGGCCGGTCACCGTGGTGCCGAAGTCGCCTCGGACCACGCCGGCGGCCCATTCCGCGTACCGGATGGGTATGGGTTTGTCCAAGCCGAGCTCAACGGCTTTGGCGTGGATAGCCTCAGCCGGCGGCTGGGGGTGACGCTCGATGAAACTGTCCAGCGGATGAAACGCGGCCGAGGCCAGGCAGAAGGCCAAGAACGAAGCCAACACCAGCAGCACGAGGTAATTGAGCAAGCGGCGCAGCAGGAAGCGGATCATGACC
>DASZKQ010000332.1:0-9070 GCA_035552835.1 Mycobacterium sp.
CCGTAACGTTGGCATACCCGCAGTCAGTGCAGAGACGAGTGCCGAACCCACGATGACACCGTCGGCATAGCCCGCGATTTGAGCCGCCTGTTCGCGTGACCGCACGCCCAGACCGACGCCGACGGGGATGTCAGAAACCGCTTTCACTCGGCCCACCAATTCAGGCGCCGCCTGCGATACCGCATCGCGGGCACCGGTCACACCCATGGTCGACGCCGCGTAAACGAATCCGCGCGACGCCTCGACCGTCGTCGCCAACCGCTGCGGCGTCGACGACGGCGCGACTAGAAAGATCCGGTCCAAGTGGTAGTGGTCGGAGGCCGCCAACCACTCGTCAGCCTCATCGGGAATCAGGTCCGGCGTAATCAACCCATGCCCACCGGCGGTGGCGAGGTCCCGCGCGAACGCGTCAACCCCGTAGCGCAACACTGGATTCCAGTACGTCATCACAACAGCACGGCCGCCAGATGCGCTGATCGCCTCGACGGCGCTCAGCGTATCCCGAACTCGTACACCCCCGCGCAGCGCAACCTCTGACGCCGTCGCGATGGTCGGGCCGTCCATGCCCGGGTCTGAGTAGGGCACGCCGACTTCGACGAGGTCGCACCCTGATTCGATCAACCCTGTCATCGCGTCGATCGACGCCCGCACGTCGGGGTATCCGGTCGGCAGGTAGCCGATCAGCGCCGCGCGGTTATCGCGCCGGCATGAGCTGAAAAGCTCCGTCAGACTATTTGTTTCGCTCTGCTCGACAGTCATGATCGGCCGCTATCCGCCTCTTTGTCGAGCAGGCCGAACCATTTCGCGGCTGTCTCGACATCTTTATCGCCGCGGCCGGACAGATTCACCACAATGAGCGACCCGCTGCCCATCTCGACGCCCAATTTGACGGCGCCGGCCACCGCGTGCGCCGACTCGATCGCCGGGACGATGCCCTCGGTCCGGCACAGCAGCCGAAACGCGTCCATCGCCTCGCTGTCGGTGATCGGCCGGTATTCGGCGCGCCCGGTCTCTCGCAGCCAAGCGTGCTCGGGGCCCACACCCGGATAGTCCAGTCCGGCCGAAATCGAATGCGATTCGATGGTCTGCCCGTCCTCGTCCTGCATCAGGAACGAGAACGATCCCTGAAACGCCCCGGGCGACCCACCGGTGAACGTCGCGGCGTGGCGGCCGGTCTCAACACCGTCGCCGGCGGCCTCGAAGCCGACGAGTCGAACGCCGGGATCATCGAGGAAGGCGTGGAAGATCCCGATGGCGTTGGATCCACCGCCTACGCAAGCGGTGACGACGTCCGGCAGTCGCCCGGCCTGATCCTGGATCTGCACACGGGTCTCAAGCCCGATCACCCGCTGGAAGTCACGGACCATCGTCGGGAAGGGATGCGGGCCGGCGGCGGTACCGAAGCAGTAGTAGGTGCTATCAGCGTTGGTGACCCAGTCGCGAAACGCCTCATTGATCGCGTCTTTGAGTGTCTGCGAGCCCGACTCGACCGAAACGACCTCGGCGCCGAGTAGCCGCATCCGCGCCACATTGAGGGCCTGCCGCGCGGTGTCGACGGCACCCATGTAGACGACGCAGTCCAACCCGAGCAGCGCGCAGGCGGTCGCGGTGGCCACCCCGTGCTGGCCGGCGCCGGTCTCGGCGATCACCCGCGTTTTGCCCATTTGCCGGGCCAGCAAAGCCTGACCGAGCGCGCTGTTGAGCTTGTGAGAACCGGTGTGGTTCAAGTCTTCTCGCTTGAGGAATATCCGCGCGCCGCCGGCGTGCGCGCTGAGCCGAACGGCCTCGTAGAGCGGGGACGGCCTGCCGGTGTAGTGCGCCTGCAACTTATCGAGGGCGTTCAGGAACTCCTGGTCGGTGCGCGCCTTTTCGTAGGCGGCGGTAACCTCCTCGATCACCGCCATCAGCGCTTCGGCGACATACCGCCCCCCGTACACACCGAAATGACCCCGGGAGTCGGGATCGTGCTGGGTGGGCTCGGCGATCGCCGCGCTGGAAGGCGGAAGTTCCGGACGCAAGATATCTGCCATCACCAAGGCTCAACGCGCAAGCGGTGCATACCGTTCAACCATTTCTGCGCATGCGTCCCATGAACGCCTCGCCCAATTGCCCGGCTCCTCCTCATCGCGCTACGCGCTCTGCATCGTCGCCGGGCTAGCGGGCCGGCTTCGGACACGACGGGTGCTTGCCCGCGGTGACCAGGTCAGCGACGGCCGCGCGGGGATCACCGCTGGTAACGAGGCCCTCACCAACCAGCACCGCATCAGCGCCCGCACCGGCATACGCCAGCAGGTCGGCGGTGCCACGCACCCCAGATTCGGCGATCCTGATCACGTCGCTGGGCAGCCCAGGCGCGATGCGCGCGAAGCAGTCTCGGTCCACTCTCAGCGTTCGCAGGTCGCGGGCGTTGACGCCGATCACTCGCGCCCCAGCCTTCAGTGCCTGGTCGGCTTCCTTCTCGGTGTGCACCTCGACCAGTGCCGTCATCCCCAACGACTCGATGCGCTCCAACATCGACTCCAGCACAGGCTGATCCAGCGCCGCGACGATCAGCAACAGCATGTCAGCACCGTGCGCGCGCGCCTCGTGAATCTGATACGGCCCGATCACAAAATCTTTGCGCAGCACCGGAACCGACACCGCTTCGCGCACCACGTCGAGATCGTCGAGCGAGCCGTTGAAGCGGCGCTGTTCGGTCAGCACGCTGATGATCCGCGCGCCGCCGTCCTCGTACGCACGGGCCAATTTGGCTGGGTCGGCGATCGACGCGAGTTGTCCCGCCGACGGGCTGGCGCGCTTGACCTCTGCGATCACGCCGATACCCGGCTCGCGCAACGCCGCCAAGACGTCCAGCGGCGACGACATCGCCTCTGCGGCCGCCTTGATCTCGGACATGCTCACCGCAGCCTCACGAGCGGCAACATCGGCGCGGACTCCTTCGATGATGGAGTCGAGCACGCTTGCCGAACTCATGTCGGTCCTTTTCCCCTTTTTGCCCACGGCTGCCAGCAGATCGATGGCGTCCTTCGAAGGGTAGCGACCGTCGGCGCGCGGTCCGTCACCGACCCTCGGAGTCCGCATCGTGTCGCGCTTCGGGATCCGGCGGCGGCGCCGACTCTTGCGGCTGATCGGTTGGGTCCTGGGTCGGGTCTTGGGTTGGGTCATGGCCTTCGTCGAGGGCATCCCAGATCATTCGCTCCGAGATGATCTTCTCGTCGCGCTGCGCCCGTGTCCGGCGGGCCGCGGGCGTCACGTATTTCGTACCAGCGCCGCCAACTGAGGTGGCCGCCCGCATCAGCAGCACGGCACCGACCAGCGAGCCCACCGCGGTCGCCAGGGTGATCACCGGACCCGGGTAATGCCGCTGGCTGCCCACCAACCACAGCACCGGGACGTGCGCGAGGTCAGCGGCCCGCACGGCGACGTCCGGGGTGACCAACGTGCTGATCGCCAGATAACCCGTCGCCAGGCTGGCGACGGCCACCAGGATCGCGAGCACGCGCAGCGGCCAGCCCCGCACGGCTAACGCGGCGACGGCGGTGGCCAGCAGCACCAACGTCAACGGGACCAGGGCCGACGACCATGCCGCGCCGGACAGTGTGACGAGCTTTGGCGGGCCCAGGCCGTCGAATGTCCGCAGGTCGACCCAGGTCAGCCGGGATGCCGCCCACAATCCGGCGGCGGCGACCACCAGCAGGGCCTGTGCTATCCGGATTGTCCGCCGACCCGGGCGGTCGGGCGCGGCATCAGCCATCCTGGCTACGCTAATTGCCCGTATCCGGGGCGGTCAGGGTCTCCGCCGCGGCGATCGCGTTGAGCACCGCCCGCGCCTTGTTTGTCGCCTCGGTGTGCTCGTAGGGCCCGTTGGAGTCGGCCACCACGCCACCGCCGGCTTGAACGTAGGCGGTACCGTCGCGCATCAGGGCAGTGCGGATCGCGATCGCAAAGTCGGCGTTGCCAGCGAAGTCGAGGTAGCCGATTACGCCGCCGTAGAGGCCGCGTCGGGTTTTTTCCACCTCTTCGATCAGTTCCATGGCGCGCACCTTCGGGGCGCCGGACAGCGTTCCGGCCGGGAAACAGGCCGTGACGGCGTCCAGGACGGTGCGTCCCTCAGCCAGCATCCCGGTCACCGTGGACACCAGGTGCATGACGTGGCTGTAGCGCTCGATGTGGCTGTAGTCCTCGACGCGAACGCTGCCCGGCACGCAGACCCGGCCCAGGTCGTTACGGCCCAAGTCGACCAGCATCAGGTGCTCGGCGAGTTCCTTCTCGTCGGCCAGCAACTCCTTTTCCAGCAGCTGATCCTCTTCTTCGGTGTGACCCCGCCACCTGGTTCCAGCGATCGGGTGCGTCGTCGCCCGCCCGTCAGTGACAGTGACCAGCGCCTCCGGACTGGAGCCTACGATCGAAAAATCCGTTCCGCCAACGCTATTCGGTACATGCAGCAGATACATGTAGGGGCTTGGATTGGTTGCCCGCAGCATCCGGTAGACGTCGATCGGATCGACACCGGTGTCCATCTCGAAGCGCTGCGAGGGCACTACCTGAAACGCTTCGCCGGCCGCGATTTGCTCGACGAGGTAGTCAACGATCTTCCCGTATTCCTCGACAGTGCGCTGCGCGCGGTATCGCGGTTCGGGCCGGGTGAACGTGCCGACTGTCGAGGGCAGCGGCTGACCCAGCGCGGCGGTCATCACGTCCAACCGCGCGATCGCGTCGTCGTAAGCCTCGTCGACCCGTTCGTCGGTGCCGTTCCAGTTCACCGCGTTGGCGATCAACGTGATGGTGCCCTCGTGGTGATCGACGGCCGCCACGTCGGTGGCCAGTAGCAGCAGCAGGTCCGGCAAGTTCAGGTCGTCGACGGCCGACTCAGGCAGCCGTTCCAGCCGTCGGACTAGGTCGTAGGCGAAGAAACCGACCATGCCGCTGGACAACGGCGGTAGCCCCGGCACAGCGGGGGTGGCCAGCAACTCGCACGTGGCGTGCAGGGCTTGCAGCGGGTCCCCACCGGTAGGAGCATCCTGGGGCGCCGCGCCGAGCCACACCGCCTCGCCATCACGCACGGTCAACGCCGACGGCGCACCGGCACCGATGAATGACCACCGCGACCAGGACCGGCCGTTCTCGGCTGACTCCAGCAGAAAGGTGCCCGGCCGGTCGGCGGCCAGCTTGCGGTACGCCGACAGCGGCGTCTCGGCATCAGCCAGGACCTTGCGGGTCACGGGCACCACGCGATGCCCGGCCGCCAGTGCGTGGAAATCATCCCGCGAGGTGGTGGCGGCGGCGAGGTTGGCGTGCACCCGTCTATCTTCCAAGCCGTCTTCCCACACCCCACATTGACCCCCGGCGTAGCGTATGAGGCCATGAAAACCGGTGACACCGTGGCCGACTTCGAGCTTCCCGACCAGACTGGGACCCCGCGCAGGCTAAGCGCCCTGCTGTCCGATGGACCGGTGGTGCTGTTCTTCTACCCGGCCGCGATGACAACCGGCTGCACCAAGGAGGCCTGCCACTTCCGCGACTTGGCCGGAGAATTCGCTGGCGTCGGCGCCAGCCGGGTCGGCATCAGCGTTGATCCCGTTGCAAAGCAAGCCAAATTCGCCGACACGCAGCGTTTCGACTACCCGCTGCTGTCCGACACCGGTGGCGCGGTCGCCGCCCAGTTCGGCGTCAAGCGAGGGTTGTTGGGCAAGTTGCTCCCGGTCAAACGCACCACCTTCGTCATCGACACCGATCGCACGGTGCTCGACGTGATTTCCAGCGAGATCAGCATGGACACTCACGCCGACAAGGCGTTGCAGACGTTACGGGCCCGCAGCTAGCCGGCGCCTTTGTAGCATGCTGTCATGCCGCTGAACCCCGGAGACGTGTTCGCCGGATACACGATCGTGCGGCGATTGGGATCCGGCGGAATGGGCGAGGTCTATCTGGCCCAACATCCGCGGCTGCCCCGCCGAGACGCTCTCAAGGTGCTGCCTCCCACCTTGACCGGGGACGCCGAGTACCGGCAGCGATTCAGCCGAGAAGCCGACATCGCCGCGGAGTTGTGGCATCCGCACATCGTCGGCATCCACGACCGCGGCGAGTTCGAGGGACAGCTATGGCTTTCAATGGACTACGTCGAGGGAACCGATGCCGCCGAATTGCTGCGCACCCAGTTTTCCTCCGGGCTGCCGAAAGCCGAGGTGTTCGAGATTGTCACCGCCGTCGCGGACGCGCTCGACTACGCGCATCTACGCGGACTGCTGCACCGAGACGTCAAGCCCGCCAATATCCTGCTGACTGATGCCGATCCGCGGACGCGACGGATCTTGTTGGCCGACTTCGGCATTGCCAGAGAAATCGGTGATATCAGCGGTCTCACCGCCACCAACATGGTGGTCGGGACCACGGCATACGCGGCGCCCGAACAACTCATGGGTTCCGATATCGACGGGCGGGCCGACCAATATGCACTTGGTTGCACCGCTTTTCACCTGCTGACCGGGGCAGCGCCGTATCAAAATTCCAATCCGGCAGTGGTCATCACCCAACACCTATCCGCGCCGCCCCCACTGATCGGCGAACGACGACCCGAGCTCGCGGAACTTAACGACGTGATCACCAAAGTGCTGGCAAAGGAACCCAGTGATCGCTACCCCACCTGTTCGGATTTCGCAGCGGCACTCACCGGCCAGCCGAGCGCCGCTGTGGCGAACACGGTGGCCGCCCAGGCAGCCGCGGCACCGACGACGCGTGTTGCCGCGCCGCACCAGCCCACACCGGCGAAAACGCGCCGCCGCGGACTGCCGCCGGCGGTGCTGATCTCCACTGTCGTCGCCACGCTCGTGCTGCTCGCGGTGGCGGGTGTGGTCGGCGTAGATCTGATGCGTCGCCACGCGCACTTGCCGGGCCACGTCGCCCCCACCGCCCCGAACCAGCCGGGCAACGGCGCCAACCCCGGCCTGAGCCAGCCAAGCACAGGCACCCCCGCGACGCCGTCGTCGATCCAGCTCACGAGGTACATCACCGATCCGTCAGGCGTGTTGGCCCCCGCCGGCCGCACCGCGGTGGAGGGCGCCATCTCGAAGCTCTACACCGCGCGCAACGTCCACCTTTGGGTGGCGTATGTCAACGATTTCTCCGGGCTCACGCCATTCCGATGGGCTGAAAACGCCATGCGCGCCAACGGGTTTAGTGACACAGATGGGCTTCTGGCCATCGCCACCGCCAGCCGAAGCTTCGCGTTTCGACCGCCGGCCGCGATGACCAACGGGACCGACGGACCTCGCATCAACGCTGAGCTGATTCGGACGGATCGGATCGCGCCCGCTGTGCGAAACGACGAATGGGCCCGTGCCGCGGTAGGGGCCGCCAATGGTTTGGAGAACGCCGGCGCCTAGCAGCGAGCCGGGTCACTAAACGCTATCCCACTCCTCGTCGGCAACATCGGTGATGCAGTGGTAGGCGATTACCGGCGTGCCAGGATTTGCCACGCCGCCGTTGACGTTGAGGCAGGGACCGAGGGCACTCGTGACCTGGCCGTTCGCCTGGCGACTCCACTGCTGGTTATTCGCATTGGTCTGACAGGGTGAGACGTTCACCGGGGTGGTATCCGCCGCATTGCCGATGCTCAAGCAATTCCCGGCGACGGCCACGTTCTGGATCTGACCGCCAGGGTTGAAAACCCACAGCTGGGATTGAGACCCATTGCAGGGATTGATCACCGTCCCGGTGTTGCCTCCACCGGGGGCGTCGAGACACCAATTGCCCATTCGGCTCTTCAACTGGACTTGGTCAGCGGCATTCGCCACACCAGCGCTTAGCAGCACGACACCGAATACTGCGCCGACGACAAGGGCCGGGCGCACACCGTGCATCAACCGTGATTCGTGCATTTCAGCTCCATCCGCTCGCCTTGGTCCATTCTCACCCAACGCAGGCCGCACAGGCTAGACCGAGACCACCGTCTCCCGGATAGCGGACAGTTTTCAGTCAGCCGGCTCCAGCAGCACATCGGCGTCGAAGCAGCTGTGGTCGCCGGTGTGGCAGGCGCCACCGACCTGGTCGACGAGGAGCAGCACCGCGTCGCCGTCGCAGTCCAGACGCACCGAATGCACGTGCTGGGTGTGGCCGGAAGTCGCTCCCTTCACCCACTGCGCGCCGCGTGACCGCGAAAAATACGTCCCTTCACGGGTTTCCAGCGTGCGAGCCAGCGCCTCGTCGTCCATCCAAGCGACCATCAACACGTCGCCGCTGCTGCGCTCCTGGACGACGGCGGTGAACAGCCCGTCGGCGTTGCGCTTGAGGCGTGCCGCGATGGCAGGATCCAGGGTCATCGCACGGTGATCCCTTCTGCGGCCATGGCCGCCTTCACCTGGCTGATCGTCAACTGCCGGAAGTGAAAAACGCTGGCGGCCAACACCGCATCGGCACCCGCGGCAACCGCAGGCGCGAAATGGTCAGCCGCACCCGCGCCTCCGCTGGCGATCATCGGCACCGTCACCGCCGCACGAACCGCCCGCAACATCGCCAAATCGAAGCCGGCCTGGGTGCCGTCGGCGTCCATCGAATTAAGCAGGATCTCCCCCACCCCGAGCTCGGCGCCGCGGGCCGCCCACTCGACCGCGTCGATGCCGGTGCCGCGCCGCCCGCCATGGGTGGTGACCTCCCAACCCGATGGCGTCGGGTCCGAGCCGGCAGGCACAGTGCGGGCGTCGACGGACAACACGATGCACTGAGAGCCGAACTGGTTGGCCATCTCGGCCAGCAGCTCGGGTCGAGCGATGGCAGCAGTGTTGATCGACACCTTGTCTGCCCCGGCCCGCAGCAACACGTCGACATCGGCGACCGTGCGCACTCCGCCGCCGACAGTGAGCGGGATGAACACCTGCTCGGCGGTGCGACGCACCACCTCCAGCATGGTGGCCCGTCCTGACGACGACGCGGTCACGTCGAGAAAGGTCAGCTCGTCGGCGCCCTCGGCGTCGTAGGCGGCGGCAAGTTCCACCGGATCACCTGCGTCTCGAAGGTTCTCGAAGTTGACACCTTTGACCACCCGACCGTCGTCGACATCCAGGCAGGGAATCAC
>DASZKQ010000333.1:0-6915 GCA_035552835.1 Mycobacterium sp.
TGGTCTGAGGCCGATTGCGGTTCGACGGCTTAGGCAAAGGGTTCGGAAATGCCGATGAGCGTCACATATCGGCGCTGACGAAAGATGAGATGCGGCAGCGGCATCGCTGACCAGCGCGAAGCCGAACGCCGATACCTGCCACGTCAGGCCGGTGACATGCCCACCGGGCGGAGATGCCGGGAGAAGAACAAGGCCGCACTGTCGGCCTCGAACCTGGGGACGTCGCCATGCCCGCCCGAATTAGCGTGCAACGTCTTTTCCTTCGAGGCGAAGGCGTCGAACAACGCAAGACCGGATTGGCGTTCGACGTGCTCATCGTCCCACTGGAGCAGGAATTCGATCGGGACGGTGATCTGTGCCGCCGCCTCGGCCAGGGATTCATGCCCGAGGCAACCGAAGACCGCCGCGGTGATCCTCGGTTCGACCGCCGTCAACGGCACCCCTATCCCGGTGCCCTGCATGATGCCCCAGAAGCCGACAGGTCCGCCGGTGCCGATCTCCGGCAGTTCCTGCAGGGCGTCCAGCGTCGCCTGCCATTCGGGCACGGCACGCGCGGCTAAGTCGAGATGGATCCCCGCAGCGACCCTCCCGAGCGGCTTGCCAGCTGCCTGAGCCTGCCGCAAAACGGCGAGTTGCTGCTCGTCCTTCGCCGTTCTGGGCCGGTCGCCGTGTCCGGGCGCATCGATGGCTGCGACGTGGAAACCGCAGCCGGTCACGAAACGACGTGCACGCCCCAGGATGCCTGGGGCCCTTTTGTGTTGGCCGCCACCGTGCCCCATCAGCACCAAGGGCGCGTCATCGGTGCCGGATGCGGGCGACCAGAGCACGCCCGGAACTTCGCCGACGGTGAAGTCGCGTTCGACGACACCGTCCGACGATGTCTCCGCAGTGAAATGGACAGCATGCATAGTTGTGACCTCTCGGGATTGCCTTGTTGTTGAGGCGCTCCCGGCGACACCTATATCAACCGCTAGACCGTGAAGGAGAGGCGGAGCACCCACCTGAATACACCGTTCATGGGTCTCACCTCCTCGCGCGATCTCACGGTCTCCCGCATGCTAGCAGCCGAACATCGTCTGGCCCAAGCCTTTTACTGCCGACCAAACTTATCGGTACTTGTGGGCGGTGCCGTCATGCGACAGAAGGTGCGCCTGGCCAGCCGGCCCCGGGGCTTGGTGCGGCGGTCGTCAGGATGGCGCCGTTCCATGCCGTGTGATCCATGAAGCGTTCAACTCCGGGCCAGTGGGCGGCAGCGACGAATAGGGTCGTGCGATCGAACCCGCCGAGCATGCACGCGAACGCGCCGCGGTCGAGCTGGAACCGATCCAGAGTTTGGCCGCCTTCGGCGACCCGCACACAGCATCGGTCACCGACGTCGGCGTACCAGACGGCGCCATCCCGGTCGAGGCATATCCCATCCGGCGAGTGTTCGTCGACCCTTGCCCACACCCGGCGGTTCGCCAACGAACCGTCGTTGAGAATGTCGAAAGCGGTGAGCTGGTGCCGATATGACTCGGCGACTATCAGCGTAGTGTTGTCAGGCATCACAGCCATCCCATTGGGGAATGCGAGGTCATCGGCGACCAGGCATGGTTCTTCGTTCGGGACGACCAGCGCCACGAATCCAGGCGCCGTATCGCCCGGCGGAGGACCGGCGGCGAATTCGAAGTTGACATTGTTGACGTATGCGTTGCCGCGACCATCGATGACGATGTCGTTGCTGGGGTACGGCGACAGCCTTGACAGATCCGCATACCGGGTCAGTGTGCCGTGCGCGGACATCTGCATCAGCGCTCCCTCGGGCCCCGACGCCAGCACCAGGCTGCCGTCAGGCAGGAAGTCGAAACACAACGGCAATGCGCGATGCTCAACCACGACTTCGCTTTTCCCGCCTGGATCGATCGCAATTATCACCCCGGCTGTCCAATCGGCTACCCAAAGTCGGCCTTCGTGCCAACGCGGGGACTCCAACTGACCTAATCCGGTGATCAAGGTTTCCATCGCCGCACACCTCCCGTTCTCATGGACGGTTTGTCCACCGCAGTGCGTGGCCGCCGCCGTTCGACACTGCAATGGCTGCTGCCGGTGACGGTGAGCGTCGGCACCAGCAGCTAATCCACGGTAACGAAGTCGGCCATCATGGCCATGTCTTCGTGTTCGAGGTTGTGGCAATGCAGTAGGTATGACCCGGTGTAGTCGGTGAATCGGGTGAGGACCTCCACCGCTTCGGCCGGGCGAATGTCGACGGTGTCTTTCCAGCCGATGTCAAACTGTCCGGGTCCGCGGTTGTTACGGGAGAGCACCCGGAAGGAGTTCAGGTGCACATGGACGGGATGGTGGAATTCGGTGATGAACCGCCAGATTTCGGTCGTGCCCAGCCTGGGCCGGGCCAGCGGCCGGCCCGGCTGATATGGCAGGTCGTTGATCGTCCAGACGCCGCGTTTGCCTTGACGGAAGAGGAACGTCCGAGTGGTCACAGCGTGGTGTGGGTCGAGGCCAGGGAGGTTTTCGCCTAGCCGCTCAGGGATGGTCGAGTCATCCGAGCGGTCGTTGCCGACGATATCGAAGCGCATAACCTCAGCGGTGGTCTCGGTGCCCAACCGGTTGACCAGACGAACCTGCGTGCCGCGCTGGTAGCGGGAGAAATCGACCACGACCTCAACGCGTTCGGCCGGAGCGATGTCGATGAAGTCGTGGCTCACCGGTCGCGCGAGCAATCCGCCGTCACTGCCGATTTGCACCAGGGCCGAACCGCCGGAGGGCTGCGGGTCTAACTGCAACCGGTAGCGGCGGGCGTTAGATGCGTTGAGTAGCCGCAGGCGATACCGGGCAGGATCGGTGTGCAGCACCGGCCATGGCGCGCCGTTGACGAGTATGACGTCGCCAAGAACGCCGTTCATGTAATCGCCGGTAACGCCGCCGGTTTCAGTGGCCGGATACCGGAAAGAGCCATCGGCGGCGAATGCGCGATCGGTGATCATGAGCGGGATATCCCGCTGGCCGCGTGGCAGCGGCAGCGTGTCTTCCTCGTCATCGTGGACCAGGTGGAATCCGGCCAGCCCACGCCATACGGCGGCACCGGTGTAGCCCATGCGGTGATCGTGGTACCACAATGTGGCCGCTCGCTGACTCATTGGATAGACGTATTCACGTTGTTCGACAACGCTATTGCGTGCCATGTCATCGACGGCAGGGTGGCCCGCTGTCGGCAGGATGAAGTCGACGGGGTATCCATCGTGGTCTGCGGGGGTGTGCCCACCATGCAGATGGACCACCACCGGCACCGGCAAAGCGTTGCGGTGCCGCACGATGGTGCGCCGGCCAGATCGCGACACGATGGTTGGGCCGGGAAAGCTGGTGTTGTAGGTCCATGCCGGAGTAGTCAGATCGGGCAGTATGCGTAACTTCGTGATCTGTTGCGTGATCTCGTAATAGTCGGCGGCCGCGTCAGTGCTGACCGGCGTCAACTGCTCTGGTACCGGCAACGGGATTTGATAAGGAGCGGGCAGTCGCGTCTGACTGCGCAGCAGGCGTCCCGCCTCGGCGGGACCCAGCAACGCGTCGGCCAGCGGCCAGCCAGCACCCACCAGGCCGATCCCGGCCGCCGCGGCAGCACCGAGTTGTAAGGCGCTGCGCCGTTTCACCGCGCCGCATCCAGTTGTTGTTCCCGAGGTCCCGCGGTGAGCGGCAGGCGCCACACCGATGCGGTCAGCTGCAGGATTCCGGTGATCAGTAGCACCCCGAGTGGAACATGCAGGGCGGTCAGCCGCAGGTCACCCGAAGCGAATTCGGCGACGAGCAGGACAGTCACTAGCGCCCCGACGGCTACCAGCCATCGTGGCCCGCCGGTCCTGGTCACGAACCACAACACGATCACTTGCACGACCGAGAGCACGGTGCTCGCCTTGGCGCCCACCGAGTGCAGCATCAGTGCGTTGTACTGCCCACCCAGGAAACTGCCGGCAAAAACGGCTTGGGTCACCGCCAGGACTGCCAGCGTTGCGGTGGTGGCGCGGGCCAACATACGCGGCCAGCGCCGGCCGTGACGATCAGCTGGTGTCATCGCAGTGCGGCCACCGGAACTCCGGGTCGTGTTCATGAAGTAATGACGAAACGTCGCGGCGAAAAGTTACGTGTGCGCGTGTAACTTTCTGCGCCACCCACCCGTCCTTGGATACAGGGCTGCTCGCGGCGGCCCACACACCACCGCTAGGTGCCAAGGAGAGATCATGACCATCGTCGTTACCGGAGCGACCGGCAATGTCGGCCGACCGCTCGTCGCTCAGCTTGTCAACGCCGGCGCGAAAGTGCGCGCGGTTAGCCGTCACCCACAGTCAGCTGGCATTCCCGCCGACGTTGAGGTGGTTGAGTCAGCCGCCGAGGCGGTCGCCGGCGCGTCCTCAGTGTTTTTGAATTCGCGTGCCCTGGGCGACGAATTGGCCGCGGTGGTCGACCAAGCCTGCCGTCAGGGAGTCAGCCGGCTGGTCGGCCTGTCGGCCATCAATGCCGACGACGACTTCTCGAGGCAACCGTCGCGGTTTCGCGGCGACCGCAACAAAGAGGTAGAGCAACTGGCCATCGACTCGGGGCTCCAGTGGGTCAGCCTGCGTCCGTCGGTCTTTGCGACGAACTTCGCCGGAATGTGGTCGGCACAGGTTCGCGCGGGCGACATCGTCCGCGGCGCCTACGCCGCGGCATCGAGCGCACCGATCGTCGAAAGCGATATCGCCGAGGTGGCCGCTCGCGCGCTGCTCACCGATGATCTTGTCGGCCAAAAGATTCCGCTGACGGGGCCGCAATCCCTGACCAACATCGAGCTGGTCGAGATCATTGGCGCCGTTCTGGGTCGGCCGCTGCAATACCAGGAGGTCCCAGACGAGCTCGTTCGTCAACGGTTTGTCGGGCTGGGTTTTCCACCCGAGTTCGGCGATGCCTACATCGCAATGCTGGCCACAACGATCGATGAACCTGCCGTAGTCGCCGATGGCGTGCAACAGATCCTGGGCCGGCCCGCGCAATCGTTCGAGCAATGGGTCGTCGAGCACAAGAGCATATTCACCGACTAGCTCATCCCACAGTCACTGCACCGGAATTACGAAGGAGATGTGATGTCCAACCCGAAGCCACCTCGCTGGCTAAAGCCGATGAACAAGTTCATGATCGCCGTGCAAAAACTCGGCATACCAACAGGACCGCCGATGGTGTTGACGGTGCCGGGCCGCAAAACAGGTCGACCACGCAGCACGCCGATGACACCATTCAGCCTCGACGGGCACCTCTATGCTGTGGCGGGGTTCCCGGATGCTGATTGGGCAAGCAATGCGCGGGCTGCCGGCGTCGGAACGCTCAGCAAGGGCCGCAAGGCACGGCGCATCAGGATAACGGAGCTGACCGCCGAGCAAGCCCGTCCGGTGTTGCGCGTATACCCGATAGAGGTGCCGGTCGGTATTGGCTTCCTGAAACGCTCCGGCCTCGTGCGCGAGGGCACCGCGGAGGAAGTCGAGGCTCTGGCCGGTCGAATCGCTGTCTTCCGATTCGATCCAATCTCGGCGAACTGACGACCAGCAACCATGCACACCGCATACCTCGTCGTGACGATGATTGCCATTGGTATCGACGGATTTTCCGGCGTGAGCGCCCTCGTCCATTTCGCACCGATCATTCCGCCCATGCAGCGGGCTGGAGTGCCGTTGTCGTGGCTGACATTTCCCATCGGCACGCTCAAGATCCTCGGCACCTTGGGGCTTGTCGTCGGCCTGTGGATTCCAGTAATCGGTCTCGCCGCAGCAGCCGGGTTGACCGTCTTCTTCGTCTGCGCGGTATACACGCACGTGCTCGCCAACGACATCTCCAGCCAGTTCGCATTCGCCGGGTTCCTGCTAGCCCTCAACAGCGCAACGTTCGCGCTAACCCTCGTCGCGCACCCGGCGATCAACTACCGCTAAGGTATTGCTTTTACGACACGGCGCTACATATTTTGTCTCCCATGGGTTTCGACGACACCGTGGTGCCTTTTCCACCAAATTGCCAGCTGCACATGCCACGCCGGAGTTTGTGGTGAGCGAGCCAACGGCCAACGAGGATCTCTTCTCGACGATGCCGTTCAGCCGACTACTGGGGATTGAGGTCTTGGAGCAGTCACCGCAACGGGTTCGCGCACAGTTGGCATGGTCACCTGAACGCTGCACCACGGGTGGCCTGATGCATGGGGGTGCACTTATGGGACTTGCCGATAGTGCAGGCGGCGTATGTGCTTTCTTAAACCTGCCCGAAGGCGCGGTCGGCACCAGCACAATCGAATCAAAAACCAATTTCCTGAGGGGAGTTCCAGAGGGCGTCGTCACCGCGACCAGCCGTGTGCTCCATCGAGGCCGCAACTGTCCCAGGATGGTGATCGCTTGGTCGGCAAAGTGACCCAAACGCAAACAGTGCTTCGCCCGGCGTAAACTCACACCAGCCATATTCCGGCGATCAGGCCAATCGCGGAATCAGAGCCCTTTGGCCTTTCGCCCTCGTAGCTCAGGGGATAGAGCACGGCTCTCCTAAAGCCGGTGTCGCAGGTTCGAGTCCTGCCGGGGGCACTCACTGTTGATGCAGGTCAGCGGTGGTTTTCAGGTGCCCGCCGACTGGTGCTGGCTTGTTCTGGTCGGTGCTGTGGTCGGTGAATTTTTGGCATCATTTGACGCACCGTGGCTGGCGATAGTCACGTGCCGCGGCGTCAAGTCGAGAAGGAATGTCGTCCAGGTCTGTCGGAAACAAGCGTGCGTAGCGGTTCAGCGTTGTCGCCGTTGATTCGTGGCTCGACGCGCTCAACTGAAGAACATCAACGGAATCCGCCGGTGATCGGTCGTTGTGGAATCGCTGTTATGTGGCCGGATCAGCATTCTGGGTCGACCGATCATTGAGGATTTACCG